>JBGTUV010000032.1:0-9125 GCA_041938985.1 Candidatus Nitromaritima sp.
AGATATAGAAAATTTGTTTTTTCCTATTTTTTTTTTTAAAAAAATATTATCAGTACCAGATAAATAAATATTTCCAAGAAAATTTTGATGATTTAAACCAGACATTTGCCATGATTGATTTTTTTTGGATTTTGGCAACCACTTAAACATAGACTCTTTCCGCCACCCTTAATTTAGCGCTTGACGCACGAGAATTACGTCGCACTTCTTCAACCGCCGGAATAATTGGTTTGCGTGTAATAATTTTTAATCGCTGCTTGTGCCCGCACGAGCAAACCGGAATTTTGGGAGGGCAAACACACCCTTTCTCCTCGGTTTTAAAAAAATTCTTCACAATTCGATCCTCTAGAGAATGGAAAGAAATCACTATGACACGAGCCGACTCCTGCAAAATATCGACAGAATCTCTCAGCGCTTTTTTTATATGCTCTAGCTCACCATTAACTGCAATACGCAATGCCTGAAATGTACGCGTAGCAGGATGAATTTTGGTTTGTCGCGACGCATGTATCACACTTGAGATAATATTTGACAGCTGGAGAGTTGTCTTAATAGCGCTTTGTTTTTGCGCTTGTCGGATAGCTCTCACGATCCTTTTTGAAAACCGTTCTTCTCCATATTCCTTGATTACCGACACTAGTTTCTCATCAGGCAGTTCAATTAAAAGATCAGCGGCTGTTATTTTTTGAGAAGAATCCATCCTCATATCCAAAGGCCCGTTACGCATAAAACTAAACCCTCGGTTTGGTGAGTCCAGCTGAGGGGAAGAAACACCTAGATCAAGAAGCAATCCGTCCACATTCATTACATTGGCTTTTTTTAAGATAGTTTTAATATCACCGAAGTTTCCGTGGACTAAAGTAATTCGGTCTCGGAAGGGAGCTAGCCTTTTCTCAGCCCGCTCAATTGCCCGCATATCCCGGTCGATCCCTAACACGCGAACACTCGTTGTATTTTTCAACAACAACTCTGCGTGTCCACCATCTCCTAAGGTGCCGTCGACGATCAAGCTGCCTCCTAAAAGGTTAAGGTTTTGGATGACCTCCCTCTCTAATACTGATTCGTGTTGCTTAGGCATTTTAAAAAAGAGGGTCTTGTTTACAACCGCGTTACATACACTAGATCAACCCTGCGAACTGAGAACTGTCAGCTCACTTAGATGTCTTCTCTAGTCGATCCGGAGCCCAAAGCTCAAAAGTCTTAGACATACCCACAAGCGTCACTTCTTTTTTCAAACCAGCGGCTTCACGTTGAGCGGCAGGAATTAAAATTTTGCCAGATTTCATTTCACACTCTGTCGCTCGAGCATAGAACTCCCGAAGTCTATTTCGATCACTCTTATCAAATGCATTGAGATGGTATAGCTTTTCTTCATTTGCAGCCCATTCGCGTTGAGGAAATACAATGAGAAACCCATCCATCACACACATAACCAATTGTGGACTGTCCCTCTCAAGGAGGCCCTTGAATTTTGCTGGCACATTTAGACGCCCTTTATCATCGAGACTGACGCTATAAGTTCCTAAAAATCCGTTCATATGCGAATTGATTGCAGCAAATTAGCAATATAGCAACATTAATAAACACTTTATGACACTTTCTGACACAATCCTAGCATATTGGAACACCCTGTCAATAGAGAAAAGCATAAAAACACAAACATTTAAGTGCTATTTTGCTGATATCAAAATGTTTTTACGCCTGACACTTTAGGTAGTGTTTGAAAAAGGCTTGGCTTGAGATAGGTAAAACTAGACTCCTAAAATGACGGTTAAATTAAATTAGGTGCTGTAAACACAACTGACTACCGTAATCCGTTGTTCGGGTTATACTAGTTTCATTATTGACCTACACAATTTAATGACCTATATAATAATGAAGGGTTTTATTTAGACAGAGGCGTTTGATACCATTACGTGGATATCAAAATTAAAAAAAAGCGGGTGATGGCCTTTTCTTTTTTTTGAATTTCTTTAAATTATTTTGGGACCGTAACTATCTTTGTTTGAAATGATTTGCTTTGACAAGGTCAAATTTTGAGTGATATCATTAAAATAGCTCCAAAAAATACAGTTATAAAAATTACTTTATATTAAATTTAATAAAACTATGGATCGTAAAAAGATTAAATTTGCCCTTGGATCATCACTAATTGTAGGGACCATCGGCTATCTAATTGCAACGGGAATTAACAGCACATCTACTTATTTTTTTACTGTTAGCGAACTAATGGACCAAAAGGTTTCTTTTCATGGTACTGGACTCAAGGTAAAGGGTAATGTGGTTGCGGGCTCTATTGAAAGAGATCCCGGTGATTACCTTAACGTGCAATTCGCTATTGAAGAAAAAAACCGTAACTTGAATGTTGTTTATCAGGGCGTCACCCCTGATATGTTTCAAGACGGTGGAGAGGTGGTTGTAGAAGGAGCCTTGGACGAACAGGGTGTTTTTCACGCGAACACACTTTTGACCAGCTGTCCTTCGAAATATGAGGCCGAAAAAGAGGCTGGGGGGATGCACCCAGGAACTCTCCCTGACTATAAGCCCAAGCTAGAACCAGACCCCAGGAAAGTTGATTTCTTGCCTAAAACAACGATCTAGTCCTCGCTATTCTATTAACATAAAGGTCTTGTCGCGACCCTGATATCGCGAGAGTACCTCTAGTGAGATATTACAGGAAAGCTAAGGTATTTTATGAACGATATAGGTGAGTTTACTTTAATGGTTGCGCTGGCTACGTCTCTTTATGGGACAGTAGCCTATGTTATGGCTGCACGCGGAAACCGCATAGATCTTTATTTAAGTGCAGATAAAGCGCCACTTATCACATGGGCGTGCATTGTGATTTCTTCTATCGCCCTTTGGAAAGCTTTTTTCACAAATGACTTTAGCCTGCAATACGTATATGCATACTCCAATATAGAGCTGGATTATTTCTATAAATTCAGCTCTTTTTGGGGAGGACAAAAAGGATCACTTCTGTTTTGGGCCCTTATCTTAACAAGCTACATGATGGTAGTTCACATTCAAAATCGCTCGAAGAACTTGATTGTCGTCCCTTATGCGATGGCGGTTATGCTTGCGATCACATGTTTCTTTCTTTTTCTACTTAATTTTTCTACCAATCCGTTTGAGCGCATTCCTCTTCCCCCAGAAGATGGGCGTGGATTAAATCCACTTCTGCAAAACTACTGGATGGTTATCCATCCGCCCACATTATACTTAGGTTATGTTGGGTTTACAGTACCTTTTGCCTTCGCGATGGCTGCGCTTATTTCAAGAAATTTAGATGATGCCTGGATTCGATTGACTCGAAAGTGGACAGTAGTGTCATGGTTTTTTCTATGTATGGGAAATTTATTTGGAGCGAGTTGGGCTTATGTAGAATTAGGTTGGGGGGGATACTGGGCGTGGGACCCCGTAGAAAATGCAGCCTTCATGCCACTTATCGTGGCAACAGCTTATTTGCATTCGGTCATGATCCAAGAAAAAAAAGATATGATGAAAGTATGGAATATGTCTCTAATTCTCCTCACTTTTGTTATGACCATTTTCGGAACATTTATCACCCGAAGTGGGCTCATTCAATCAGTACATACCTTCGATGAAGCAACATTAGGATATTATTTTCTGGGTCTTCTTTTTTTTATTATTGCTGTTTGTACAGCGTTGATTATTTCACGTTTACCATTACTCAAAAGTAAAAATGAATTGGATTCATTTCTTTCAAGGGAAGCGGGTTTTCTCTTTAATAATTTATTACTATTAGGCATCGCGTTTGCAACATTTTGGGGAACCATTTTCCCGATTATTTCTGAGGCAATACGCGGAGTAAAGATTACCGTAGGTCCCCCTTTTTACAACCAGGTCAATGTTCCTATTGGTTTAGCTCTACTGGCACTAATCGGAATTGGTCCCATCATTGCTTGGCGAAAGGCTACTTGGTCCAACCTGAGGAAAAACTTTTTAAAACCAGTGATGTTTGCGTTAATTGGAGGGGCCATTTTATTCCCCGTGCTTCCATTATCAAACCGCTCAGAAATTTATACATACATCGCGTTCATTCTTTGTATTTTTGTGTTGTCATCTATGCTCATTGAGTTTTATAAAGGAACTATGGCTCGGTATGCTTCAAGCGAAACATATTTGGGTGCTTTGGGTTCCCTAATCTGGAATAACAAGAGACGTTATGGCGGTTATACGGTCCATATCGGCATCGTGATGATTTATGCAGGGATCGCCGGATCATCTTCATACGGAATTCATACGGAAAAACGGCTCAAGATAGGTGAAACTATAGAAATAAGAGATTATATGTTGCGTTACGAAAAGCTTGCGGCGATTCAGGCTACCTCAGTAAAAACTCGTATTATTGCACAACTGGCCGTTGAAAAAGATGGGAAGAAAATCTGGACAGCGAGACCGGAAAAAGAATTTTATAAGGGGCAAAACCAGCCTGTGTCCGAAGTAGATGTAAGATCGACCTTAGCAAGTGATCTATATGTGATCCTTGCAGATTTTTCTGAAGATGAGTCGGCCACAATAAAGGTTTATCATAACCCTATGGTTAAATGGTTGTGGACGGGAGGATGGATCATCGCTCTCGGAACTATGGTCTGTGCATGGCCCGACAGATTGGAGCAACGTCGAAGATTGGAGAGATTGAAACTCCAAAAAATAGTCTTTTCGCCAGCCCAAGAGTGACTATGATAATTTATTTAAAAAAAATCATTTTTGTTTTTTTTATTGTACTGTTTGTTACGATCATTAATTCAAGCATGGCCAGTGCGGGCGCGGTATTGTCAGACTTAGAAAATCAACTGATGTGTAAATGCGATGATAAGTGTGGAAAAGTCCTTATAAATTGTACTTGTTCGACGGCTGATAAAAACCGAAAAAAATTTACAAAAATGCTTGAGTCGGGTTTAACGGTTGATCAAATTGTTCAACAACAGATTGAAAAATATGGTGAGACGGTACTTTCTGCTCCTACTAAAAATGGATTTAATCTTACTGCCTGGGTAATTCCATTTGGAGCAATCATGATTGGAGGGATCGGATTACGTAAGCTTATAAATGGATGGGTAGGAAAAAATAAACCCGATATCGAACTTCAAAATATTGAGGGCGATGTCGCATCTGAATCAGGTTCTGAAAAACCCAGTGAAGCGAGTTCTAGTAAATACTCTCGTCGTTTGAAGGATGAGTTAGATCGACTGGAAACATGAATATAACTTTTCCCCACTTTATCGAACTACTTTTGATCACAGGAATTATAATTGCTATTGGTATTCCGTTATTTGGAAAACTACCAAACACTAGGCCTTTTTCTAAAATTGACCCTGTGGAAGAAGAGTTTAAACATCTACTAGTTCGCAAAGAAGAACTTTTGTTATCGCTCAAAGAATTGGAGGTTGACCTTCAAGCCGACAAGATATCTATTGAAGATTCTGATGCTTTAAGGAGTAAAATTGAAGGGGAAGCAATTGCCATTCTTGAACGAATTGATGAGTTAAAGAAAAATAAAAAAAAACATGGTAAGTCAGCTTCGAAAAATTTTCTTCTAGCTTAGTGCAATATCTTTTTCAGTGAACAGCTGTTAAAAAATAGTAATATTATATGACTGCCTCGTCCATACTCTAGCATGAGCATGATATTTGATCTTCGATGGTGGTATCCCGCATGAACGAGCAAATCAATCCCGATTCATCTCATTCCATTATTCAGGTTCAAGAACTCCGAAAAGATTTTGGTTATCTACAGGCTTTGAGTGGAGTCAGTTTTAATTTAAATAAAGGGGAATTCCTTACTATCTTTGGGCCTAACGGAGCTGGCAAGACAACATTGATTAAAATTCTTACCGGTCTTATGCGCCCTACTTCCGGATCAGCAAATATAGATGGTTTCGATGCTCTTGAAGGCAATGCAATGTTAAGAAGTAGAATCGGCGTTATCTCTCACGCGACCTGTTTGTATCCTGATTTAACGGCGCTAGAAAATCTTTTATTTTACGCTAAACTCTATGGTCTAGATGACCCAGAAGAAAGAGCCAACGAATCTATTAGTACTGCCGGATTACAATTGCGTAGGTATGATCCGATACGGACTTTTTCCAGAGGAATGCAGCAGAGAGTGGCTATAGCCAGAGCCACCTTACATGATCCTTCGGTTTTATTTCTAGATGAACCTTTTACCGGGTTGGATTTACAAGCAACCAGCGAGCTTAAGGATCGTTTGCGTGGTTTACACACGGGAAAACGAACCATTCTTATGACAACGCATGATATTTCTTGTGGCCTTGAAATGTGCGACCGGGTGGCAATACAAAGCAGAGGAAAATTTTCTCTTTTCGAGTCGGTTGATTGTATCGATCAAAGTAACTTTAAAAACCTTTACACAAAATCCTTGGAACAATGAGCTATAAGTTGGGAGCTTTGTTATTTCTATGAATCGGTACTTCAGTCAGGTGATGACCATTATCTGGAAGGACTTTATTACAGAAATAAAGACACGCGAATTGTTTAGCTCAATGTTTATTTTCGCACTCCTTGTGGTCATTATTTTTATTTTTTCAATCAACCTTAGTCTCATTAAGGCAAGCGAAGTTGGACCTGGTGTGCTATGGGTAGCATTTTTATTTGCAGGAACAATTGGACTCAATCGATCGTTCATGCTAGAGAAGGAAAACGGCTGCCTGCAGGGGTTGCTTCTATCGCCCATGGACAGGACGGCACTTTATTTTGGAAAACTGGTCAGCAACTTCGTGTTTTTGTTAATTATGGAGGTATTTACCCTACCACTTTTCATGGTTTTTTTTAATATTGACCTGCTTCCACATCTTTTACCATTGTTATATGTGATTTTTGTGGGAACGCTAGGGTTTTGCGCAGTAGGAACTCTTCTTTCTTCCTTATCGGTAAACCTTAAGACGCGTGATATTATGCTACCGATACTATTGTACCCGCTAATAATTCCAATTATTATCGGATCGGTGAAAATGACAGGTCAGGTGCTAGCAGGCGAACCATTATCGAGCATGATGAACTGGGTGAGTTTGACCTTGTGTTTCGATATCATATACATTGCTATTTCCATAATGGTGATAGATTTTGTTCTGGAGGAATAACTTGAATGGATAATCTGGAATATTTATTTGCGGCTAATGTCTTTGTGTGGGGCGGAATTTTTTATTACTTGTTCCGAATCAAAAGATATCAGCAGTCTCTACAAAACGACTTGGACCTTATAAAGGAAGCTGTCAAAAAAGGATCGCAGGATGAGTGACGAGAAACAAGAAAACAGCTCAATTCTAACCTGGCTTACCGTTATTGCCTTCCTAATAGCTATGGTAGCTATTTTTGTTTATGTGCCAACAGAACAGACGGAGGGGGCAGTACAACGTATTATGTATTTTCATATTCCTGCGGCATGGCTGGCCTTTTTTGCTTTTTTTGTTGTTTTTCTCTCCAGTATTCTTTTTCTGTGGAAAAAGGAAAGAGAGTGGGACATATATGCCCTGGCTTCCGCTGAAATCGGTGTTATTTTTTGTTCGCTAGTTTTGATCACGGGACCAATTTGGGCACGACCAATTTGGGGTGCATGGTGGGTGTGGGACGCTCGGCTGACATCCACTCTAATTTTGTGGCTTATTTACGTGTCGTATTTAATGCTTCGTCATCAAACTGATATGGGGTCTATGCGTGCTCGTTTCGCTGCAGTTCTAGGTATTGTCGGATTCCTTGATATTCCATTCATTCATTTTTCTGTTTTATGGTGGCGCACATTCCATCCCCCACCTAAAATGATATCACCAGAAGGTTTGGGTACAGGAATGGATCCTTCTATGGTAAGCACGCTTTTGTTATCTCTCGGGGCTTTTACACTACTTTATTTTGTGTTGATGGGTCAGAGAATAAAAGTTGAGATGATGAGAGATGAAGTTGAACGACTCAAAAAAGACCATTTATATTCCAACTAAGAAGCATGTCCTTCTTTTCATTATTGCTTTTATTGGAGCCATTCTTTTTTTCTTCGAGCACTTTGCAGAAACCCCTATTTCTATTTCCGATGTTAAAGTTAGTAAAAACTTCAATCAGGAAAAACCGGAAGTAGGATATCTAGGGCCTGGCTTTACCTTGCGAAACTTAAAGGGTAATTATGAAAGTCTTGAGAACTATCGCGGGCAAGTAGTCATTCTTAATTTTTGGGCGACGTGGTGTGCCCCTTGTCGAGTAGAAATGCCTTCTTTTGAGAAGCTTTATCGTCGTTACCGCTCCGAAGGAGTGACGGTTCTGGCGGTGACCCTCGATAAAAATGCGGGATCTAAAATTAAATCTTTTGTTGACGAGTATGGACTTACCTTTCCTGTTTTATTAGACAAGAAAGGAGAGGTCGAGCGGCTTTACCCCTCAATGACGATTCCATTCACTTATGTGATAAATCATGAAGGTAGAGTTGTAGCGCGGGTAGATGGTGCAAAAAACTGGGAATCTAAGGAAACCTTTGATGCAATTGAATACCTGTTGGAAGCATCCCAATAGAACTTTACTAGCTTTGAGGTGATTTTTTATGAGTGAAAAAGAAGTGCTGAAAACCAATCAAAGGTTTTATAATGCCTTTAATAAAAATGACATAGAGCTCATGATCGGGGTTTGGTTGAACGATCCAATTTCGCAGTGTATTCATCCGGGGTGGGACGTCCTGACTGGATTTGACAAGATTATGGTCAGTTGGCAGAAAATTTTTTCATCAGGGCACGATCTAGAAATTAAACTTTCACATATTGAGGTTACTACCTCAGAAAAACTTGCATGGGTAACCTGTCAGGAAAACCTATTTTCTATACTCTCCAGTGGCGTGCAATTATCGAAAGTCCACTCGACCAACCTATTTAAAAAGGTCAATGATGAGTGGAAGATGATTCTTCATCACGCCTCCCCCGTGAGCGGACTTCCCGCTATAGAAAAAATAACTGAAAACTGATAAGCACACACAAGACCATTCCTCAGTACTCATATAATTAACATTTCTTACTGATAACGTAGGAATAAAAAGTATATTTAAAAATAGCCGCCTCGCCCACCTTCTTTATAAATACCCTTTAATTATATTTGATAGAGTTTTTA
>JBGTUV010000033.1:0-9125 GCA_041938985.1 Candidatus Nitromaritima sp.
TTACTCCAGAAGGAATAATGCAATGGGTCACAGAGTCGGAACAGGCACTAAACCGGATGTTGTTGCTTATATCTACAGTATCACTTCTTGTGGGCGGAATTGTTATTATGAACATTCTTCTGGTTTCTATTCGAGAACGTATACGTGAAATTGGAGTGCGGCGTTGTTTTGGTGCTCGTCGTTCAGACATTACTCAGCAGTTTCTATTTGAATCGGTATTGGTATCATTACTTGGGGGAGCTATGGGAGCTATGTTAGGTTGGGTTTTATCCACCGCTTTAAAACATTTTGATTTTTTGCCAGCAAGAATAACTTTAGAACCTTTTATCCTTGCGTTTGGGTTTTCGATGATGGTCGGTCTTATCTTCGGTATTCACCCAGCGCGAAAGGCAGCCTGTTTGAGTCCCGACGAAACTATTCGATAGGATTATTATGAAGTTACTAATCATTGCACTTACTGCCTTGAAGTCAAATAAAACCAGATTTTTTTTAGCGTCGCTTGGGATTATGATTGGAATTGCTGCGGTGATAGTGATGGTTGCTATCGGCAAAGGATCGCATCATGAAGTTATGAATGTCATAGCGAAAATGGGTGAAAACCTTTTGACCATTAATGCAGGTGAGATGAAACGAAGAGGGGGTAGGCTTCGACTTGCTGGTAATGTGACCACTTTAAACCTGAGGGATGTGGATTATCTTTCGCAGGAAGTTAGTGGGCTTACTCTGGTAGCCCCGTTTGAGATTAAAGAAATGAAGGTAAAGTATCTTCAAGTTCTGACAGCCACCAATGTAGCAGGGTCTACACCTGAATTTTTAAAAACTCGTAACTATCAAATTGCTTCCGGCGAAATGTTTAACGAGCGGGATCAGAAACTAAGGGCAAAAGTTGCTGTGGTTGGTAATACTGTAATTAAAAATATGTTTGGGGAAGATGATCCGCTGGGTAAGACAGTTCGAATCAACGCGATTCCATTCAAGGTTATAGGGGTATTTGAAGGTAAAGGTCTAGATTCCGATGGGGTTGATCAAGATGACATTTTACTCATTCCAATCAATTCCATGTTGAGAAGGCTTTTAAATCAGAATTACATTTCGACAATTTATGCCAAAGCTGATTCTAGGGAAAATATTGACCGAGTCGCTGTAAAAATTAAGACCCTTTTAAGGGATCGGCACAAAATATCAGATGATGCTGAAGATGACTTTACGATCATTAGTCAGCTTGACTTGGAAAATCTTAAAGCTGAAACTTCAGAATTGTTCACACGCTTGATCGTTGGCGTGGCGGCGATATCATTGGTTGTCGGAGGAATTGGCATTCTTGCAGTGATGCTTATTTCAGTCAAGGAGAGAACACGCGAAATTGGTGTTCGCAGGGCTGTTGGTGCGACTAAGGGAGACATCGTCGGGCAATTTTTATTTGAATCGATTCTTATTGGTTTGTTTGGCGGCTGTTTTGGTGTGGTTTTAGGAGTCGGAATTACTCTTGGAATAACCGCCTGGGGTATAGGAAACCTTGTCTTGGATATGCAATCAATTTACATTTCTACAGGCGTATGCACAGCGATAGGAATTATGTTTGGTTTGTTTCCTGCTATCAAGGCTTCACGTCTTGATCCAATGGTTGCGTTAACAGTGGAATAGAATTTATAAAAAATGCCGGTACCCAATAGGTACCGGCATTTTTAATTTTAAAGAGATTGCGAAAGCTAAAATAACATTTAGAATCCTGCCATTATACCGCCGTGGTTCGCTGCAACCATGCCTATAAGCATAGGAATAGATAACCAGGCATTGGTTCGGCTCGCAAGGAAAGCATTCCTCTTTGCTTTTGCTAGAGCATCGCCTTCTAGTTCTCCGGCGATAATCTTTTTTTGGTTAGGCCATATAATAAACCAAACGTTCCCAGCCATAATAATTCCCAAAAGCATGCCGATCATTATTTCTCCGCTGGGGATACCTTCAACGACGCCACGCCCCATAACGTAATAAACAATTCCGGTAATTACAGTCCATAGGGCTGCATGCCTGAATAAAAACAGCGCTCGTGGAAGAATGATTTGAGTATATGGTTTTGCTGCTCCCTCTTCAGTCATTTTGGGCATGGATTGTACTTGCACCAAATTGAAAAAGTAGAGTAGCCCGATCCATAAAATTCCAATTAAAACGTGAAGAAATTCCCATATCCACATCATAATATTATTCCAGCTCCTCTTTTTAAAATAATAATAAACTACAAACAAAACCGTTCAATATATTGAATGGATTAAAGTTTTTTCCAGAGAGGGTGATTACGTATTGGTTATTAATAGAAATATGCTCAAAAGGAGCCGTGGGTTAGGATGGTAACAATAGGTTTATGGATTCATGTTTTCTCAACCACTTACATTTTACACTTTGATTTTATTAAATTCCACATTAAACGTTATAAGGCATTTAATAAAATTAGTATTTTTTATTATTTAAGGTGGAAGAGTATAAGGATTATCAATGCTGTTAAGTTAAAGATGAGAAGAAGATAAGCCCATTTTAGAGTATGAGTTTGGTCTGTCTCAAGATGAATGCTGCTCGATGATTGTTCGGTCAAAGATATCAATTTTTGTTCCAGAGAATTATTGACATTGACGAGAGTATCATTTTTACTTTGTAGTTTTTCGATAGTATCCTTCAGTTGAAGTTTTTCAACTTTTAATGCTTTTGTTTTTTCTGTTTCTCTAAGTAACGCTTCTTCAGGACCCAAAGTAACTCCATCCTCTTCATAAGGGTTTTCCCAGTTATCTTCCATAAAAACTTATTTTCTGTGAAATGAAAGGCTTGCATTATTCAATTGATTTAAATGCTCAGCACTTAGTCTCAAGTCACCTGCGAGAGCAAATTCAGATACTTGGTCTGGTTTTCGCGACCCAACAATTGCAGTTAGAATATTTTTTTGCTCAAGTACCCACGCAAGAGCAACTGAAATTGGTTTTATTTTAATTTCTTCAGCTATATTATTTATCAAATTTCTAACAGGTTTTGATTTTGTTAATAGGGGTTCTTGGTAAAGCTTGTTCCATTTGCGTGCTGGAAAAGCAGTCGCTTCATTCGAAAGACGGCCTGCTAGTAAACCTTGTGCCGTTGGAGAATAGGCCATGTAGCCTATTTCATTTTTATGACAGATATCTCGAGTTTTCCCCTCATAGTTTCTTTGAAGAATATTATAAGGTACTTGGTTGATGCAGAACTCCTGAATTCCTTTACCCAGTCGCAAAAGGTCTTGTTCCATGAAATTTGACAAGCCTACTGTGATTGCCTTGCCACTTTTTTTAAGTTCTTCCATAAGCGCACAAAGTTTCTCACTTTGCTCAATACTGTTAAAATAAGTACTTGGAAAGTGAACAAGATATACGTCAACATAGTCGCGGTTGAGTGCCTTAAGTGAATTATTTAGCCTTTTATGATAATCGACAGATGTCAAAGAAGCATCGGGCCAAATTTTGGAAATAATGATGACATCTTGCTTTTTATGCCCTAATGCTTTTCCTAATCGACGTTCTGATTCTCCATCTCCGTAACCCTCTGCTGTATCAAACGCACTGATACCGAATTCAAGAGCTGTTTTAACTACAGTATCTGCGGATTGAGGTGAGCAAATATTCCCCCAACCCTCACTAGGTGCTATTTGCCAACAGCCAAACGTGATGACACTCCAATCTTTTTTAAGGCCTTTACATTTTATATAACGCAAATCACCACCTTATAAAACGAATGTTTTTAAAATGATAGTGGCGGGGTCTGTTGTAATTAGTTTTGAGAAAATTAAACTCGGCATCAAGGGAGTTGAGGTTGTAGTTTTGGTCATCTTTTGTTTGCCAAAAGTAATATCCCGCCACTAGAACAAAAAGCCCGGCTAAGAAAATAAATATCGCGAATACCATACCTATAATAGCCGGGAACATAAAGATTAGCCCTGCTAGAACAACTAAAAAAAATCCAAAAATAAGGAAACTTTTAGTCAGTAATTTGTGTCCTTCAAAAAGTAAATCGTTCAAAGATTTAAACTCATTTCTAAACATAGCTATACTCCTGATTGTTTTCTACTGTATAGATAAAATTCAGAAGCAGATTTGTCAAGATAGAGGCTTTACAAGTATTTTTAGTTTAACTTAATGCTTTTTATGTTCGTTAATCCACTCCCTAGCCAATTTTTGAGCTTCGGCGATTTGGTTGGGAGTCATTAATTTTTCAATGTTTTCTTTTTCCTTGGCTTCAGAGATATCGAACCATTTATGAGCTTGAACATAATCTAACTTGCCCGTTTGTTCATTAGCGTAAAGATGTCCAAGGTTTGACTGTGCCATTGGTTCATTTTGCTCTGCCGCTAGCGTATACCACTTAATTGCTTCTGTATAATTCTGGGTTACACCTTGCCCATCTTCATACATACATCCAAGGAAAAATTGGGCTTTCGCATCTCCCTTTTCTGCGGGTAATGAAATCCATTTGAATGCTTTTTGGTAATCCTGCGTTACACCTTGCCCATTGTCATACATTACACCTAGACTAAATTGAGCTTTTAAATCTCCTTGTTCTGCTGCAAGTGAATACCATTTAAAAGCCTTTTGAAAATCTTGAGGTATTCCTTCACCATGGTAATACATGCATCCAAGGTTGTGTTGTGCATCAATATGGCCTTGTTCACCAGCTAGCGAATACCACTTAAATGCATTTTGATAGTCTTGAGGGACTCCTTGTCCATTTTCGTAAATTCCTCCAAGAGTAAACTGAGCAATGGCGTAACCTTGTTCTCCAGCAGCTAAAAACCAAGCCAACGCTTTTCCATGATCTTGAGTAATTCCCTGAGCTCTTCTGTATAAAACTCCGAGGTTAAATTGGGCTTTTCGATCGCCTTGTTCTGCTGCAAGTGAATACCACTTAAATGCTTTTTGATAATCTTGGTCAACGACCTGCCCTTTATAATTCATCAACCCTACTTTATATTGTGCCTCTGCATATCCTTGTTTTGCAGAAAGCAGATACCAGTGGTAGGCTTGCTGATAATCTTGTTTGACGGCCTGTCCGATTCTATAAAGGAATCCAAGGTAAAATTGAGCCTTTGGATCGCCATGTTCGGCTAGAGGTTTGAATATATCAAAAGAATTTTGATAGTTCCCTTCATTCAATGCTTCCATTGCTTCTGTTAGTTTTTTTTCGGTGTTTCCCATTAGCGTGGACCCACTAGCAATAGTTTTGTAATTATATCAATTATGCCGCAATTGTTCTTTTGTGGTCCGAAGTTGACTTGATAAAGGTAAGTTTGTTAAAAGTTTTTCAAAGTCTTTTTTTTGATGATCTAGAGAACGTCTTGTATAGATGACACGTGGGCTTGGATGATACAGTGGAAATAAAATAAATTTACCTATGGGTAATGGGCTTGCGACGACATCTGCCAATTTATAGGACACACTAAAAATCCGATTAATCGCTTCTAGTCCCACTCCACCCAGTGTCGAGATTATTTTTGGAGTTATGAGATTAATTAGATTTTCTAAAAAAGAAGTGCAGTTATCGATTTCTTTTATGGTAGGACGACGGTTATTGCCATTTTTAAGCGGATTGCACAATACGGCGTTGGTAATGAATATATCTTTTCTCTTTAACCCGACATGGTTAAGTAGTTGTTCAAAGTTATCTCCAGACCTATCTCCATGAAAGGGGATGCCAGTTCGTCCTGACCCAAAGCGCCCGGGTGCTTCAGCAACAAATACAAGGTCAGTATGGATAGAGCCGTTTTTTGAACTTAGTATTGCAGGGAGATCAGACATCGCGGGACAAAGTCTGCACTGGGAGGAGTTTTTTGATAATTTCCTGAATTCTTTTTCTTTGTCGGACATGGTTTGATTTTAATCACGTTCGTCCTCTTCATCCTCGTCGTCATCACTTGACCTGCAAATAACAAAAAAACCAACGAGCATAAGGATGCTGGCAATAATTGTTAATACCATATCCATGATGCGTAACCTTTAAAACGGTTTGATGGTGGCGAGATAAATCATTCCTGCTCCAATTAAAAAAATTGGGATGTGCACCATCATCGCGTATTTTTTTGGCAATACATCAGTTTGGATTTGCTTTCCATTAAGAATGCCAAAAATAATTAAAACGATAAGTAATCCTAGTTTGAGAGATATCCAATTATTTTGATCTTGAGAGAATACACCTGTATTGCTTGCCAATATCACTCCAGAAATTATGGTGACTCCTAAAATAGGGTAATAGATAAACTTGTGAATTCTCTTTTGTATGTTTTTTACACCAGTGATCTCTTCTTGCTTTTTGAGTCGTAACCGAAAGACGACAATCAATGACTGAAGGAACAGGGTTCCCACAACGAGACACATCGATAAGATGTGTAAGGTTAGAAAAAAATTTTTCATAGTTAATTAGTCTTAAATTTTAAGTTTATGAAACTTCTTGAACTGGTGGAAGTTGGTCATTTTTCCAGTAGACTCTGCTAGCTGCGATCAATGCCATCCCAATCCCACAATAAATTGAGGCAACTACGACATAGCCACCAAGATATCCATTGAATTCTCTCAGTAAAAATCCAAGTATCATCATTCCTGCTATAAAGCCGTAAAACGGACCAGAAAAAACCTGGTGAATACTTAGCGGGGGAACCAATTGGCTGATTCGATTGCGATTTCGAAGGGCTGTTTTGCTAAGAACAAACTTCCCCTTGAGTATGCCTAAAACGACTCCAAGGATGACAGAAATAATGAGAGCCCCTTTACTGGTGTTTTGCTCCATTACGGCTAAGCTGTAAAGGCCTGAGCCTCGATAGATCAAAAATAAACCAACTGTGACCCAAACAAACCCAGCTATTTGTTGTAATCGTTGTTTATCCAATTCATACCCCCCGTAAAAAAATACCTACTGTTTATTATGAAATAAAAATGCTTTGGGAAGATTTTTTAATTTCAAGTTAATTTTTGTAAACTATTCAACTAAATCCTTATTGCGGACAGGCCTAGCAGCCATACGACCAGTTTTACTTTTAAATAAAAGTCTCACTTCACCATTCCTTAAATCTAGAATATAACCTTCGTTTCCTAGCATTGCTTCATGAATCCAAATAGTGGGTAGAGGACCTTTTGGGAAAATCGGATCAAGATATATTCTTTTTTCATATTTGTCGTAGTTTTCTTTTTCTGCATTATAAAGGGTTTGAGCCTCTACAACGGTTGGAAGTCTCCAGTCGTTATGGCCCGCGAATTTAATACCACCTAAGTTTAGGGCATAATCATTAGCTTCATCCCAGCTGAACCACTTTGTTTCTTTTTGCCAGGAGTCTTCTCTGAGCCAAGTTAGATTGTTAGTTGTATCGGTGATCGTTCCATCGCCATTATCTTCGTAAACAGGTTTCATGATAATTAAAACTCGTCTTCTTGAGGTTTTGAAGGAATATTATCTAAAGATAAGTCATTAAGACGTTCTTTTAGTTGTTCGATGTTGAAATGGTCAGAACTGTCAAATTTTTCTGTTTTTAATATATTTGAGAATGAACGTTGCAGCAAACTGTTTGACCAGCAGATGAAAGGAGTTCTTCGTAATATTCGTTTTACTGTATCACGTGAAATTTTAACATTCGCGTTAGATTTTAACAAATCATGATTGTTGTGGAGTTCTGCCACTGTTTCCATTGCCATCCATAATGGCCAGATACAAAATAATCGGATTCTTGCATAACTTCTTGGGATTGCAAGTGTGAAGTTCAAGGCATCGTTGAGATGGCCGACGGTTTTATTAAGAAGCATTTTTAATACTTTTAAATCGTTTTTAGATGATTTCCCCGAATGGAACTCGTCAGGGGTCAATCCATTGGCTTCGATGTAGCTTCTAGGTACATAAGACCAGCCGCGCCCTCGATCCACAACGATATCCTTGGAGATGTTCGTGATCTGAAGGCCGAGACCAAAAGAGACAGCGTTTTTTCTCATTATTTTGTTATTTGATTCAGGTAGGTTTGGAATTTCATTTATAAAGAGATTACATAGCATTTCGCCGACGGCACCGGCCACAAAATAGCAATATTCTTCTAGCTCTTTTGCGTCTTCCAATAAGGTGATTTTCTCTACGTCAAATTTTTTTTGAAAATATGCCATGCCCTGCGCCATTGTGCAGACAGAAGAAATAATTTGTTGTTGATGGGTTTCCTGGAGAGAGTCGAAAATATTAAAAACCCTTCGGATATTTTGCAGGAGATCAATGTCTGTAGGACTACCGTCAACGACAGATGCATGTTTTGTCCATTGATCCAAGGTAGAGCTTCTGTTTTTTGTATTTTTTAAGATAGAGGCAAAATTAAGCAGGAGCTTTATTTTTATAGATGTTTCCTTTCGGTTTATCATTCGTAGTTTTCAACGGTTTTTCTTAAGAATAGGAATTGGCGGAAAATCCACAATTATTGTGGGAACCGGAGAGGATGCACATCATCTGACTGATGAAATAATGCGGAATCCATCTTTTGGTTTTAACTTAAAGGGATATTTTCATGATGTAGAAAGTTCAAATATGAACCGATATTGTACCTACCTTGGGTCTCAGGATAAAATACAATCATATTTACAAAAACATAAAGTTGGATTCTTAAATAAGCTTATAAAAACAGGGTTTCACAAGTTTCAAAGTTCATAAATTATGTTTATTTATTTTTGTGTTTGTGCTTTGATTTCTTTCAGGGCTCCGCGCTGTGTTTGGGAGCCGCACTGCGGCGGTGAAGCGCTTTGCCGATGGCAGCACGGTGGACTGGAACACGCTGCAACTGAAGGCCATGCAGACGGGCGTGACCCTGCAGGCCGGGCCGGGCGGTGAACGCCTGTATGGAACGGCGGCGGCGGACGCCCGCCCTATGGTGGCGGCGGCGGTTATCGCGGCGACATCCTGATGTTCGAGGACACCGGCTACCAAGGGCGCGTCTACGAGGTGATGGGCGACACCCCCGATCTCGACGTCGCGCGTTTCAATGACAAGGCCTCGTCCATCCGCATCGGTGGCTGCACCCTGAGACGTTCCTTCCAGGAGAACGTTTGCTCCCACCAGAAGGGAGCCATTTGACGCATCACTTGCAATCCCGGTGATGGTAC
>JBGTUV010000034.1:0-9081 GCA_041938985.1 Candidatus Nitromaritima sp.
TTTAATTTTTTTTCCATTTGCTATCTCTTTAAATTCCTTTATTTCATCATAAAGTCTTTTCCATTCATTTCGTAAAACATAAGATCTATTAATGACAATGTCTATTTCATCAGCGCCACTATTAATTGAATTTAAAGGCATAGTAATTGGAATTAAATCTAATTCATAATTCAAAGAAGCAGATCCATTTATAAGTACATGCGTATCTTCCATTGTGTTAGTCCATGGGTAACCGAGTGTATAAACATATTCACTTTTTAATCTAAAATTACTATTAAAATATTTAAATTGATTGGGTTTTACCTTTGGTGCGTTAATTAATTGGAGCACAGCTAAATTATGATTAGCATCTTTATATAAGAGGGCTGCAGGTATGTCATCTTCATTTGGGAACACGACCTTGATAGAGTCCGCTTCCTTAACTAGATCGTGGTAAGTGAAAACATATGAACCTGATCCAATTAAAAAACCAGATCCAAGGCGTGTTACGGGAGTATTAAATATAAGAAAAAATATTAGGATTCCAAGGGAGCATAAAACGCCAATGATTTTTATCATTATTAAGTCCCTGTCAGCTCATGGGATTACTAATCCATAAATCAAATTTTTTTCTTTCCAGTTACCTCAGTGTTTCGACAGATATCCCTGGGACAGGTTTTGGAGATCCAGGCTTAGATTCTTTTTTATTGCCATTGGAATCTGTTTCTTTGAAGCGAATGGTTTTGCCTAATCCGTACCTCACCTTTAGTGCATTGTAGTCAATCTTTGCACGGGTCAAATATCTATTTATCAAAGCAATGCGTGTTTTGTCTGCAGGATGTGTCGAAAGAAACTCCGGGACTTCCTTACCTCCTTTGACGTTTGCAAAGCGTTTCCAGAAGCGAATAGCTTCATTTGGGTTGTATCCAGCTCTCGCCATGTACCTAAGTCCTATTTGGTCTGCTTCGGCTTCGTTGGTTCGGCTAAAGGGTAGGGTGAGTCCGTAGACGATACCCACACCTAGCGCTGCCATGATCATCTTTTTTTGTTTACTGTTATTAAGGCTAATTGATGTTGCCATTAATCCCGCTGTGAGGATTAGTTGCCGGGTCATTCGCTGTGCTCCGTGCCTGGCAATAACATGGGCGATTTCGTGACTCATCACGGCAGCAAGGCCCGCTTCATTCATCGCCACCGGCAGGAGACCCGTATAGATTGCAACCTTACCGCCTGGAAGAGCGAACGCGTTTTGTTGTTCTGATTTAATAAGGTGAAACTCCCAGTCTAAGTTCGGCATAGCACTCACTTTCGCGAGGCGGAGGCCGATTTGCTTGACTAGGGCGGTAGTTTTGTGGTCACCCGAATCTTCTTCCTCTTTGAGAATCTGGTTATATGCTTGTTTTCCTAAAGCGATTTCCTGCCGAATGGGTATCATAATAAAAGCCGATTTATTAGAAATCGGTGTGGTCACGCAGGCCGCAATGATTACGACAAAAAAAACTGTAAGAAATTTTTGATAGGAGTGCATTAGTCAATTATAAGTTCGATTGGAAGTTTTTTGCAACGATAGATATGGGTGTGTGAAAATTTAAATTCTCCAGCATATAATTCAGTTGCCCCTGTTACATGTGATGACATATCATTTGGGCAAAGGGACAATCTATGCTTGAATACGAAACTACCGCCAGAGCCAAGGGATATCACGCTATTGCTGGTGTCGATGAAGCAGGGCGGGGTCCACTAGCTGGTCCTGTAGTGGCCGCAGCGGTTATGCTTGCCCCCGACTCACAGTTTAACGGTCTTGATGATTCTAAGAAACTATCTCCTAAAACAAGAGAAAAGTTTTTCCTGATTATTAAGGAGCAGGCGTTAAGTTACGGTATCGGAGTTATTGGTGTTGAAGAAATTGACAAGATCAATATTCTTCAGGCTTCCTTGATTGCTATGAAGAATGCTGTGGAAGATTTATTCGACAAACCAAACCTTTTGCTCATTGATGGGAATCAACGCATTGATACAGAGATTAAACAGTGGACTATTGTAAAAGGAGATTCTCTCAGCCAGTCTATTGCTGCGGCGTCAGTCTTGGCAAAAGTTACCCGCGACAAACTTATGGGACAATACCACGAACAATTTCCTCTGTACGAGTTTAACAAACACAAGGGTTATGGTACACGCCTTCACCGGGACCTAATCAGGAAACATGGTCCCTGTCCGATTCATCGTCGTACCTTCAAAGGAGTGAGTGAATATATTTAAAAATTACATAGCAGCATTGATCTAGTTAAAACACTCTCTTGGTTTGTTCGTGTCACCCAGGTTCTTTTATGTCAGGGTTTATTTTAAAAATAAAAATATTTTATTAAATTTTAATGCTTTCTCTTTTAAATAAACGATGGATATTGCGTAACCCGACCTTAGAGACGGCGGATCAAATAGCTTCCTCTCTAGATCTTTTGCCAGTCGTTGCGCGTTTATTAATCAACCGAAAAGTTGAAGGAGTGGATGAAGCAGAGATGTTTGTGAAAGCAGAGCTTGCATCTTTGCACGATCCTTTTCTTATGAATGGAATGGAGCTTGCGGTTGATCGAATATTAATGGCAATTAAAAATAAGGAATCGATTCGGTTGTTTTGTGATTATGACGTTGATGGTGTGACTTCGGCAGCGTTTCTCACTCATTTTTTTCGTGATATAGGAATTACCGTCGGATACTACCTACCAGAGCGTATGAAAGAAGGATATGGATTGAATGAAAATGCGGTCAGAGCGATAACAAAAGAAGGCGCCTCGCTTATGATTACAGCAGACTGTGGAATAACAGCAGTCCGCGAAGTTGAACTAGCTCGTTCTTTGGGATTGGATGTGATCATAACTGATCACCATCAGGTGGGAAGTGAGGGTTTGCCAAAGGCCGTGGCTGTACTTAATCCACACCGATCAAATTGTGACTATCCATACAGGTTTCTTAGTGGAGTAGGTTTGGCTTTCAAGCTAGCTGTAGCTGTGCGAACATCGTTGTATAAAAAAATGAACTGGAACAAAGACCGATTGCCAAATATGAAGCGTCACCTCGATTTGGTTGCTTTGGGCACGATTGCGGATGTTGCTCCACTTACAGGAGAAAACCATACTTTGGTACGCCATGGACTTGAGGTTTTGGCGACGACGGATAAGGCAGGGTTAGTGGCACTAAAAGCGGTATCTGATGTAGATAACCGGGTTACCGCGCGTTCGGTCGGATTTGCTCTTGGTCCACGGCTCAATGCTGCAGGGAGACTGGGTAAAGCGGATAATGGATTTCACTTGCTGACATCCGTAGATTTAAAAGAAGCAAAGGAATTGGCGCAAGAACTTAACGTTATAAATCAAGAGCGAAAAGATATTCAGAAATTGGTTCAGGATGAAGCAGAGTACCTGATAGGTCGCGAAGTGAACTTGGAGGAAGACCGGGTAATTGTTTTGGCCTCAGAAAATTTTCACAGCGGTGTGGTTGGGGTTGTTGCGTCACGGATTGTAGAAAAATATTTTCGCCCGGCTGTTTTAATTGCATTAGAAAATGGCGTTGGCAAGGGATCCGGACGAAGTATCCCTCATTTTAATCTTCACCGTGCGTTCACCGAGTGTGCTAGTCATTTAGTTCAATTTGGTGGTCATGCCTATGCTGCAGGGCTCACCATAAATGAAAATAGTTTAGATTCGTTTCGAAGCGCAATAAACGAGGTTGGGCGGAGAATTTTGAGTGATGAAAACTTAGTGCCAGAATTATTTTTAGATGAGTCGATAAAGATTTCTGAAATAGATGAAACCTTGAGTGAACAGGTTACCTTCCTGGAACCTTTTGGTGCTGAAAACCCTTCACCTGTTTTTCTTATTCAGAACATCAGTATTTATCGGTTAAAAAGGATCGGACGCGAAGAATCCCATGTTCGTTTTCAGGCTGTTCAGGGTGACGCAAGAATTGATGCGGTTGGGTTCAATCTTGCGGAAGAATTTACTTCTATTGATGAGAAGTTAGACAAGGTAGACCTTGCATGCGAATTTCAGGTTAATGACTGGGGTGGTAGAAACAAGTTAGAGCTAAAAGTTCTTGATTTGCGCCACTCAGTGAAGAGGTGATATATTTCTAGTTTTAGATAGCTACTTTGTGTGAAGTTTATTTTGACTAATCTTTTCCAAGGTGAAACTTCAAGGGTGAAGCTGAATTCATTCAGACGTTAAACCGAAAATGGATGATGTCGCCATCCTGAACGATGTACTCCTTTCCTTCGAGGCGGAGTTTGCCTGCTTCTTTCACTGCGTTTTCGTTTTTATATTTCACTAGGTCGTCGAAGCTGTAGACGGCAGCGCGGATGAATCCCCTCTCGAAATCAGAATGGATTGTCCCTGCAGCCTGCGGTGCGCGCGAGTTCTGATGGATGGTCCAAGCCCTATTCTCAGCACCTCCTACGGTGAAAAAGGTGACAAGGTTAAGCAGATCATATCCCGTCTGGATCATACAGTTGAGACCAGGTTCGTTCAGTCCCATTTCTTTCATGAAAGTCTTACGTTCCTCTAGCTCGTCGATGTCCATGATTTCACTTTCGAGTTTTCCTGCTAACATGACCACCGGTATTTGCTCTGCTGCGGCATATTCTTTAACGGCTTGAACGTGGTTGTTATTGGTTTCTGAAGGGTCCTGGATGTTACAGACGAAAAGCACGGGGATAGAGGTCAGCAGGTTATATTCCTTTATGAGTTTTTTTTCTATACTGTTGTGACTTTCCACGGCGCGGGCTGGCCGATTATTTTCAAGGGTTTCGGTGATATGCGCGATAAGATCGAGTTGGAGTTTGGCGTCTTTGTCACCACTCTTGACGGTTTTCTGTAGTTTAGTTTTACGCTTTTCCAGTGTTTCGAGATCAGCGATAATTAGTTCGGTGTCTATGGCTTCGATATCAGATTTGGGCTCGATAATTTCGCTGATGTGGGGGATGTTGGCATCCTCGAAACATCTAACAATATGCGCGATGGCGTCCACTTCCCGGATCCGACCTAGGAATTGGTTGCCCAGTCCTTCTCCCTGCGAGGCACCCTTTGCGAGACCTGCTAGGTCGACAAATTCAAGGGAGGTGTAGACAGTTTTTTTCGCTTCGACCAGTTGAGAAATGGCATCGAGCCGTGGATCGGGAACATTTACTACCCCGGTGTTGGGCTGGGCCGATGTAAAGGCGTAATTTGTGGCATCTACATTTGCGCCGGTCAAGGCGTTGAAGATGGTGGATTTGCCCACATTGGGTAGTCCGACAAGAGCGCAAGTGAATCCCATGGATTAGTTTTTTTGAAATGATTTATGAAGATTATTAAACGGGCTGATAAAAACAAGGGCGATTAAAACAATTGCAGCGTAAAAAGCCGCGATGATAAAAAACTTTTCGGGGCCAGTAAAGCTCAACACAGTCAGAAACATAACGGCACCCACGTTACCATATGCTCCTGCTAAACCAGCCAACTTTCCTGTCAGGTCTTTGCGAATGAGCGGAACAGCAGCAAAACAGGCGCCAGTTCCTGCCTGTAAAAACATGGAACAGCCGAATGCTAATAAGAGTACGCCCCAAAGAGGCCAAGAGGAATTTATTTGACTCATTATTATATAGCCAATCATTGAACTGATTACGAACAATATCAAGGCACGTTTTTTCTCAATAAGGTCGGAAATCCAGCCTCCAGCTGGACGACTTATCAGGTTCATAAAAGCAAAACTCGACCCTACCATACCCGCTGCTGCGACTGAAAGTCCAAATGTGGATTCCAAAAACTGTGGAAACATTGAAATTACAGCAAGTTGAGATCCGAAGGCCAACGCATAAACCATGCTTAAGATGATTATTTGTTTGAATTCGTATTTTTTTTCTGGTGAAATTTGTTCATCGAGTTTTAGTAGATTTGAGCGGACGGTTTGTCTCACGTTAAAGATATAAAGAATGAGTATTCCTGTGATCAGTATTTTAAAAGTAGTAGAAGATAAGAGCTGTAAAGGATGCCCCGAAAGTTTCCAAACGAGAGTAGCCATAGCCCCATAAATAGGTATCAAGAATAGTATTTGGAGAAAAATATCTTTTTTTGTTGTTACCTCTATGTTGTGCTCAAATCCGGTCCGAAAAGTATTACTTTTTACTGAGAGTTCTTTCGCGAAAATAAAATAAATAATACCCCAAATGGCACAAAGGATACCGCTGAAAACCACAGCATATCGCCATCCTATTTCTTCCGGAAAGAATGAAGCTATAATTGGAAGGGTAAATATTGCTGCTGCTGCGCCAAAGTTACCCCACCCAGCGTAAATCCCTTGGGCTAGTCCCATTTTTTCGGGAGGAAACCATTCGGAGATCATTTTAATTCCGACAACAAACCCCGCTCCAACGATTCCCATGAGCAGGCGAGCAATCAGGAAATCTTCAAAACTTTCTCCTGATGCAAAATAAAAACAAATTCCTGCGGAGAATATTAGTAAATAGCTGAAAACCTTTCTTGCCCCAAAGTGATCGACTAGTATTCCGATGAGAATTCGAGCTGGAATAGTCAGGGATACATTACATAGCATTAATATGTTTATCTGTTCCTGGCTAAGGCCGACTGTTCTAATGAGCGTTGTGTTAAATGGCGCCATATTAAACCAGGCGACAAACGAGAAGAAGAATGCGAGCCAAGATAAATGCAGGATATGGTTCTGCCGAGCATCAAACTTAAGCATTAAATTTTAATTGTCTGGGTTAATTTATGAGGCCGGTTTGCTAGACATAAACTGATAGGATTGTACTATTCCATCCGGGCTGAAAATGATAATTAGGTCCTTGGATGTCTCTTCACGGATTATCGAATAGTGGTTGTCTTCATAAACCCAGATAGGCTGGCCATTCTGAATACCTATTTTAAAGGGTTCTCCGAACATTTTTTTTATATCTGATCGGGTGGTGATCCCATTTACAATACTCTCAACTTTAGATGTATTAAAACTTTTTCCAACGGTACCGCATCCATTCGATATCAAAACTATTCCTACAACAATGACTATCCCAATGTAGTTCATGATTAGCCTACTTTCATTAGTGGCAAGGTTTAATCAATCGAAATATTATATTTTTCCTGATGAAGCTCATGGTTTTCCTTGAGTTTAACCTCAAGGCCGTACTCTTGCTCGGCCTGCTCCAAGAAAGAAGTTTCTTCTTCAAAAAAGACATCATAAATAAAGGGGTGCATTTCTATGGTAACATTTTTTCGGTTTAGATAGTTGTTGGTGGAGATTCGCTGCACTGATCTTATAATTTCGTTGCATATGGTTGTAGGTGATTTATTGTGTCCTTTACCATCACAATAAGAGCAGGTATTACATAAAGTTTGAACTAGACTTTCGCGGGAGCGTTTACGCGTCATTTCAACGAGGCCCAGTTCCGAAATTTTTAAAATCTTAGTACGCGAACGGTCGTTTTTCAGGGATTGAGTAAGGCCATTCCATACAGCTTCTTTACTCTCCTCCCTAATCATGTCGATAAAATCGACAATAATGATTCCCCCTATATTACGCAAACGTAACTGGAAGACAATCTCCTTTACTGCTTCTAGATTGGTTGTTAGAATCGTTTCTTCTGGGTCGCAACTCCCTACATACTTCCCGGTGTTTACATCGATTGCTATAAGCGCTTCTGTTTGATCGATTAAAATATACCCACCAGACTTGAGCCAGACTTTCCGATCCAATGCCCGATTGATCTCAATTTCTATTCCGAAATGATCGAAGATGGGCGCAGGTTCTTGGTATAACTCGATATTATTACAGATATGAGGCAGATAATCTTTGCAGAACTTAAGACAGCTTTGATATTCTAATTTGGAATCTAGTACTATACGAGCTACATCACTCGTAACTAAGTCGCGCATTGAACGAAAAGTTAAATTAAGATCTTCATATAAAATATTGCAGGGAGGCGTTTCTTCAGCTTTTTTTTGTAATCTTTCCCAAAGGCGGTGTAGAAAATCAAGGTCGGGTTCAAAGTCGATTTTTTCACACTCTTGCCCAGCTGTGCGAACAATATAACCACCTCCTAGGTTTTCGGTTTCTTGAAGAATGGTTTTTAATCGAGTTCTTTCTGTTTCATTTTCAATGCGTCGAGAGATAAAGGTCTCGCTTGAGGTCGGCAAGTAGACTAGGTAACGACCAGGAAGACCTATATGCATTGTGATACGAGCACCTTTTGTACCAAGGGGATTTTTTGTAACCTGAACTATGATTTCCTGTCTTTCTTCCAAGAGATCCTGAATTGGAATCTTGTGGTTTATCTGTCCAATAATAGAATCTTCGTTAGACGAACTACTCTCTTCTTCCGCGTCAGAGGTGGTGTTTTTATCTTGACCGATTTCCCAACCTTTTTTATTCAAGTCAACTATTTTTGTAATTTCGATATCGTTTGCACAAAGAAACCCAGCCTTATCCAATCCCATATCAACAAAAGCGACTTGCATTCCCGGCAAAACCTTAGTGACTTTCCCCTTATAGATGTTGCCTACTATACCCTTATGAGCTTGATGCTCTATGAACAGTTCGGCAAGTTGATTATTTTCTGTCAACGCGACTCGGATTTCACGCGCATTAGAATTGATCAATATCTCGGAAGGCATACCAAAAAACCTCTTTCGGTCGTTAACGGACGCAAAATTTTTGCATGGCCTGATGCAGGTGCTAATTTGTTGTAATATTATACTGGAATTTAGTTTAAACCAAAAAATATATCCTTGAGAGATGCTTAAAGAATCGTACGTCTCATTCCTATATTGAGCAATAGTCCGAAGGCGAAGAAATTGGTCACAAGTGATGATCCTCCGTAGCTTACTAGAGGGAGAGGAAGTCCGGTTACTGGGAATAAACCAACAGCCATTCCTAGGTTAAATAGAGCATAGAAGGAAATTGAACCAACAATTCCCAATGCCAGAAAGAGGCTGAATCGATCCCGCGCATGAAAAGCAATGCTCAACCCCTTGAGAATGATAAAAAGATAAAGAGACAATAGAATTATTACTCCAACGAAGCCCGCTTCCTCCGCTAGTACTGAAAAGATGAAATCGGTGT
>JBGTUV010000035.1:0-8937 GCA_041938985.1 Candidatus Nitromaritima sp.
ACATTTTCACCCATTAACCGGTCTGGTAAAAAATAAATTTTGTCATTTTTAATTCGCTCTATTACCTTATAAACATTAGACGAGGTAACGCAAGTATCACATAATGCTTTTACTTCAGCGGTAGTATTTATATAACAAACAAATGTGTGATCGGGAAACTGGGTACGTAAATTTTTAACATCTTCGGCAGTAATTCCATCTGCCAAAGTACAACCTCCATCGGGATTCGGATCGAGCACTACCTTATCTGGGTTTAAAATTTTAGCGGTCTCAGCCATAAATCGAACTGAAGCAAAAACAATTACTGCGGCGTTGGATTCGCGAGCCTTTTTAGCTAAACCGTACGAATCGCCAGTATGATCCGCGACACTATATAGAATTTGGGGCGCAACATAATTGTGTGCCAGGATGATGGCATTTTTCTCCAGCTTAAGTTCCTCAATGCGTTGAATTATAGGCAGGAGATTTTCACAATTCTGCTCTGTGAATTGACAGAGCGGATTCCCCATTCGAATATCTTTCAGTTTATTGTGAAGCTCTTTAGCGGTAATCATTAGACTTAACCTGGTGGCCACTTTAAAGAGCGCCCACCCAAAAGGTGATAATGAATATGGAAAACCGACTGTCCAGCTTCCACTCCACAATTAACTACTATTCGGAATCCAGTCTTATCTAATCCCTTTTGCTTTGCGAGCTCGTTAGCCACAGAATAAATTGAGCCTATGAGCTCGTGATCATCTTCTTTGATTTCTAATATAGTGGAGAAATGTTTTTTAGGGATAATTAGAAAATGGATTGGAGCCTGCGGATTAATATCCTTAATGGCAAAAATGTTACCATCATCATAAACTTTTTCTGCAGGGAGATCCCCCTTATCAATCATGCAAAACAAACATTCACTCATAATTAAATTTTTTTTACTTTGAATAATTTTTCGTTAGCTAGTAGGTTCCTTTATAGGGAGTTGATTCTTGGCCCCCGTGTTTCTCCATATTTTGAAGGTAGTTTCGTATTTCCTCTTTGTAGGAAATAAAAGGATCAAGCATTAAAAATGGTTCTTCATTCCTGCCAAACCGAAATCCAATCCAATCTATAAGATATAAAGACTCACTATTCACATCTACAAGAGTCTTGACTAACTCGCCTCTCCCATCAGCACGCGTACCCCTTGGAGGAATAGTCTTTGCATACTCTATAGCCTCATCGTTTGTTTTTCTTACGGCTTCTCCTGTGCCTTCCAGACTCCAGTAAAGGCCATTGTTCTTATTAATATTATGATATTCCAAGTCAAGACTCTTCAGCCATGGATCATGCCAATCTAAGTTTTCTTCTTTCCTAAATTCGGAGAGCATCCAATATTTTGTCGCCCAATCAACACGGCCTATTAACGCTTCAGGTCCTTTAGACAAATCATTCAACACCGAATCCCACTCATGTATAATCCAGTCCGTCTCACGATTCATTCCAGCAAGGTGCTTCCTCGCAGTTTGCATCATATCTATTTGTAACTCGAGTGCCGTTGTGTGGCGTCCATTTCTTAAAACTAATTCCCATTTAAATTCTTGATCTCGTGATATCGCCCGCATGGTCTCCACTGATTCGGCCAGTATCCAGTCAGGATTGGCAATATCTTGCTCCATGAGCTCAAGCATAAGAGTGGTGGTTCCCATTTTCATAGCGGTTGCAAACTCGCTCATATTTGCGTCACCAACTAATAAATGGATCCTTCGGTACTTACTGGGGTCTGCCAGCGGTTCATCGCGAGTGTTGACTATAGAGCGGTTATACTGAACCCATCGGTAGAACTCATTTGGGATATGATCTGCCCTTTGAGAAATCTGAAAATCAACATTAGCTTCTGCTTCCTCGACAAAGTTGCCCTCCCAGTCGCGAAAAGGATGAGGGTTACACGCGCCAATTCTCCCTGCGCCGCAATAAATTTGTCGGGTAACTAAAAATGCTGACAGCAATTTCAGGTTTTCGCGTTCATCAAAGGGAAATCCTCGGCCAACCAAATAATTCTCATGACAACCAAACGTCGCGTTGGTTTCAAGGTCGACATTGTTTTTAATAATGCCTATTGAGTCTCTCCAACCGAGCTCTTCCACTGCATCTTGAATCAGTGTATCCCCCGCGCGATCATAGGTAACGAGATCGGTCAGAGTAAAGCATTCTGGCGAAGCGTATTCCAAGTGACCCATATCTAGATATATACGCCCGGCATTTAATAAAAACCCACCGTTTTCAGGTGGTTCATCGTTGGCTCGGTAGTGCTGATCGAGAACCCCAAGTCTTGATGATTTAAAGATGTGGTCTTTGATTCTAATTGCCGCTTGCACCGGATCAAGCTTAAATTCATTATCTTTGATCAGTAGGCCATATTCAGTTTCGATACCATAGATTCGATTTCTCACAACTATTGAATCACCTCTAATTTTAAAGCAGAAATTTCACTTTCACTCAATGTGCGATAAAGACACTTGCGTCCCGTATTATTGTTGAGAACTGCTGCTTCAAGGCTCCAACGGTCAAATGCTTCTTTTAGATCAGTTGGAATGTCTTCCGCTTCCTCCTCAGCCTGATCATTGTCTTCAACTGATGAATTTGCATCTTCTTCTAGTTTAGGTTTCTTACGGCCTTCCTCCCACATACGCAACGCTGATTGAATTGATTTATCTAAATCCAATAACATAAAATCGGTGCTTTCTATTGCTTTTTGTATTCGTTCTCTCACTTTACTATCACCCGCAATAACGGTTCCATGCTTAAATTTTTCCCAGTAACCGTCATAGTTGACTCGAAAAAATTCAGCACTCCCTTCATGGTTTATTTCAGCAAGTAACATTTGAATCAGATAAGGGGCCCGTTGAATTTCTTCGAAGTTTTGCTTGAGTGCCGGTGCGAGTCCAAATTGCAGAAGCCTTCCAATGGTTACGTCCTCTGATGAACGGTTGAATCCTTCAGCATGTGCCATATCTAGAAGTGTCATACGCAAACGTTCGACATCTGCAGGGTGGCCTAACCCACCTAGAGCAATACGGTCATAAATTTCAAAAATTTTTCCAGGTTGCGGAGAAAACCCGATAATAAGCGCCCCCTCATTATAAGGAACCCCTATAACTGGCTGTCCCTTAAACAGCTTTTCACGAACATAACTATGGCGCGTAGAAATCGCTTCCATCCAACGAAAAGGCTCTTCAAACATTTTCAACTCCTGCTCATAGAAGATTCGTAAATAGACTCCATATGATCGTCTGAAATAAACTGATACCCATCTTTAGTAATCTTCGCAATGATAGGGTAAAGTTTGTCTTCGGGCCGGGCTTGTCCTGTGGCTGAATCAAATTGAGCAGCTGTCTGTAGTAGACGTATTGATAAAGAGGTCGCTTCTTCCTCTGACCTTTCTCCTAATGGGCTACTACCCCAAAGATTTTCGTGTTCTAAAACACCCTTTATCATAGGAGATCCAGACCCTGTTGCGACATGAGTCAGTATCTGAAATTCAGCTCCCAGCATATCGTAAAAATAAAGAAACGCCTTTTCCTGTTCTTTATCATAAATAGCAAAAAGAGGACTCACTCCGCCCACACCCTGTAAAGCCATCGCCACATTATCTTTGAGCAATCTTGACAAAGCACGAACCTTCCCTTCCGTGCTCATAGCCCGCAATTGTGAACGCCTGTAATATTCGAAGTTATGTGATAAGACGCGTGCCATTTCGAATGCTGTAGCAGGAACTCCTGCGATAGCCATCAACGAATAGTCATCTATAGGAATCACTTTATCGCAACGATCGTACATGATGGCATTCCCAGCAGTGGCTCTCCGATCACCCGCCACAATAATTCCATCTTTATAATGGAATGCTAGAACCGTAGTTCCCTGAGGAATTTCTAAAGCCTTATTTTCAGGAATATCAGAAAGTACTTGCTGTGGGTTGTAACCCGACCTTTTAAGGAGCTCGAAGAAATCGCCAGAACTGTGGATTCGCTCAAAGTTTTCTGTCATTGGCCAGTTCGTTGTTTGTAGTTTTCTGATTGTTTGGGGTCAACCCGTTTCATGCGCTTAAGAATATCATCACGTCCCGGTCGTCCAATATCCGGACTGGATGGCCCGGATTCCTTACGATCGGGAGTAGGATCCTTTTTTTCTTCTCTTCTTAATGGATCGTTCATAACCATGGGAATTGCTCCTTTTTGGAATTTATCAAATCTTCTACATCAGCCGAGCTGACAATTTGCGAAAGGTCTATAAAACTGCCATCCGTAAACTCAATACCCGTCCAGTGAATATTTTTTATCTGATCCTCGCTGTTTGTGACTGCCAAGCCACGCACCAGAGCCCTCGTATCTTCAGGTGGCTCTTTTATAGCGCGCTGAATTTCATCTTCAGAAAACATGGAGTATACATCACCCGCTTGCTCCAGTCCTCGGTACAAGCCTCTTTCTGGATCAAGATTATGATACTCTAAATCTAGGCTTTTTATCCAAGGATCATCCCAACTCACCCCTTCTGATTCAGTAAAACGGGTAAAAATATCTTTTTTTATTGCCCAATCAATTCGATCAGCTAGCTTTTCAGGGTGGTGTTTGAGTTCATCCAAAGTACGTGCCCATTCGCGGATAATCCAATCCCACTCTTTGCATTGCCCTGACAGGTTTTTATCTGCTGCGTCAAGATAGAATTCTTGTATTTCAAGTGATGTTATCGTTTTGCCATTCGTACGTTTCAAAGCAATAGTCCCTGTCTGGTCCCGAGAAATATTTTTAATATCATCAACTGGGTTCTCTAGGGCCAAAGGCAATTCTAATTTATCTTCACCAATTAGAGTCAAGATCAATCGAGTGGTTCCAACCTTCAAAGCAGTCGCATAAGGGGACATATTGGCATCACCCAGAATGAGATGAAGTCGACGGTACTTGTCTTGTGTCGCATGGGGTTCATCCCGAGTATTTATAATAGGTCGTTGGGTCATCGTCTCTATACTCAATACCGTTTCTATAAAATCGGACCGCTGTGCAAGCTGGAGTCCACTAAATGAATTATCATCCTTAAGTTCGGTTCCGACCTTGCCAGCTCCTGCGTATAGTTGGCGAGTTATAAGAAACGGAACCAAACGTTCTACCCAATGCTCAAAGGGAAGTCGACGTGATATTAGATAATTATCATGCGTACCGTAGCTATGCCCTATATAGTCGGTGTTATTCTTGAATACGCAAACCCTACCAACCTTGTCGTCTTGATTTCTTAGGTGAGCACACTCGGAAACAATGCGTTCACCGGCCAAATCATGCACCACTAATTGAAAAACACTGCCACATTCGGGGGTGCTATATTCTGGATGCGTGTGGTCATTATAAAACCTTGCTCCGTTTTCAAGTACCCGGTCACTTTTCATCTCCCAATAACTGTAGGGACGTTTACGATCCTCAACGCAAAAAGCATCTTCTTCCTCGTCCTGCGCCAGAGAAGGCACATTAAACCCTCGCATATCCTGATGAGAACGTTCTCGAGAATAAGCCCAATTACCAAATTCACTTTTCATCTCACAGCGACGCACTAGGGCCATTGACTCCTCTACGACATCGTAACTTTCTACCTCATTGCGCACGATCCCATATTCTGTTTCTAGGCCTAACAAAGGAACTGTAGAACTCATATGATCGATCGGTTGAGAGTTTCAGCGGCAGCCTGGTCAGACTGGTTGGGTCGACGCACCCTTACCACATCGCGCGGATCTAGGTCGAGCAATTGAAGCCAATCCTCCAGATTTGATTCTGCGGGAAGCAAGTTGCCATCCGTAAACTCAGTTTTTAGACATTCTGTTAAATCTTTGGACAAAATTTTTAACTCTTTTCCATCGATGGCTCTTTCAATTGCTTTTTCTTTGGTTCTTTTGACTATCCCCTCAATAATCGCACCAGAAATAAAGTCCTTCCAGTAAAGATTTTTGAGTTTACCAGTGCGTAGGGTAAGAACCAAAACCTCCTGCCGAGAGCTCTTTTTAAATAGGGCATCGAGAAATGGCTGAGTCATTTGATCAAGGTTTTCGTGCTCTCGAGGTAAATTAGGTTTAAGATAAACCTTAAGTATCGCATTGCAATCTTCACGATTGGGACGACCCACTTTTATCTTTCGATCGATTCGGCCAGGTCTCAAGATGGCAGGATCTATCAGGTCGGGCCGGTTAGTGGCGAGAATAACAACAGCTTCTCGAAGCGATTGGATTCCATCCATCTCAGCACAGAACATAGGTACCAGCGTGTTGCTGATATTATTTCCACGCATGGCCTGCCTTGTTCCAAGAATAGATTCTGCTTCATCAATAAAAATAAAAGGCACTTGGCCCTTTTCCTTATAATCACGCGCCTTTTTAAAAATTTCCCTTACCTTACGCTCCGACTCCCCAAGCCACATGTTAAGAATTTCGGGGCCTTTGACATGGATAAATCGACCTTCGAGATCTTGATTAGATTCTTTTTCCTTAAGTTGACGAATGATGTCTGAAAGAATAGCTCTGCCAATGAGGGTTTTACCGCAACCCGGAGGTCCGTAAAATAAAAAACCCTTTGGCAATTGGTATTCCATGGTTTTAAGAATATCCTTATGTAAAATAGGGTACTCGATAACCTTGCGCACTTCCTCGATAACTTTAGATTGCCCTCCTACCTTGGACCAGTCGATTTGAGCCAAGTCGTCTTCGATAACAACGCCAGACGTTCTCTTAGGTAGTCGAGCCAAAATAACCCGTTGGTTGGGGTCGAGAATGACCTCATCACCCACCTTCAATGTCTCTGTTTCTAGATCGGGGTGATTCGAGGCTAAGGTTTCGCTGTTGGCAGCTTGCCCGGTTATCAACCACTGTCCATCTGTTAATCGCGTGGTGATGCGAGCAATCGGCCCTTGCTCAGGCTTAGGCAACTTAGCTATAGCAACAAACCCCTCGTTGAGCGCAACTTGATCGCCAGGCTGAAGAGTTTCTTCTTCAAGAATTTCTGGAGAAACAGCAGCCTGATACTCTGTACCTCCAACTACTAAACGATAAAGGCCTCCCTTTCCCAGTCCCAACACAGTTCCAATACGGTGGGCAGGGGACTTTAACTTAGCAACGGTTTCCTCGAGATTTTTAATTTTTAAAGCATATTGCTGTGATACCTGTTGAGCCTGAAATAATGCATCTCGCAAATCAAAAATCTTCTCTTGGAGCTTAGGATTATCAGCCGTTTCACCCAAAAGTTGGTCAATCAGTTCGATAATATGGGGTTGGTCACCCATGAGTATAAATCCCTATAATTAAGTTGATATTAATATCTAATTCTAAATCGAAAAAAAATTGCACGTCAAGTTAATTTGACTATATCAAACTATTACTTTCTTCCTTATGGCGACCAATGGTGAGTATTAAAAGGTCTTTTTTGGCCATTTCGTCCTTCGAAGATTTTCTGGTACAATTTCCCTTTTAAAACATTGATTAATCTATTTTGGCATACAATAAGCCAGCTATTGTATGTTAGAAAGTCGATTTCATCAAAGTAGGATCGACGCAAAGTAATTGCTGCTTTACTTTTTTACCTTTTTTATGGACCACATTAGGCCTTCAGCCAGTATCGATAAGTGCATCTTAAGCTTCAGCCATGATCGGTACACTTCACGAAAAAAGGCAAACGCTACTGCTATTGCAAAAGCCGAACGTGAAATTGCATCTAACAGCAATGGTGTTAGCCACCTTATCCTGCGAGCAGCTGATGACAAAATAGACCATCTAAAGTTTCTCTTCCTTATTAACGGTATTCCTGTCATGTGTTACGCGCTAGGGAACCTACTAATTTCCAGCCTCAAAGAAATCGTCATCATAGGTTCCGAAGAAGTGGAGCAAGTTGCCACTGATTTTTTAGAAACGGTGGGGACGCAAGGGAAAAAAGTATCGTTTGTCAGAGAAGACTCAAATAAGTTAAACCTTTTTAACACTATGCAGTTAGGAAAACACCGGTTGAATATTGAGCCAAATGAATTAATTTTATTCCAACCTGGCGACCTACCATTCATGTTCGATATTGAAGAAATCCTGCACGATAGCGACATTCAAAATTACAATTTGATTCTTTGGCTTAACTCCAGACAAATGATGTTCCCGAATCACCAGCATAATCCAGACAGCGAATTTGTTCGGCGTAACTATCACTACCGCGCCCTTTGTAAAGAAACAAACGAACTACATGAAGTCAAAGAACCCAACATTTATCCAATCAACCTGTCCGCAGTAGATTCAGACATCATTGACCATCTGCACTCAACAAGAAAAGATGGAAACATAATTAAGGCCGGTATCCGAAAAGCACTTTCTATGCCATCAAGAATATTAAAACTACTTCCCATAATGGCACACCACGCACTACACTTCAGGTCTGATTTAAAGCAATTTCGCAAGGAAGATAAATACCTGTTTGGAATGCAAAGAGATAATTTTGATCGCGCTGTTTCGGTTTTATTGGATACTGAATTCACAACCAAATTCCATAGCGACCCAGCATTCGTTTCTGATGTAGACGCGCTGGAAGATTGGGAAGACTTTGAATCCCTTACACATTATGCCAACCTTAAACATGGGGAGGAAGGCCTAGCACATATCCATCCTTTTGGTGAAGAATTACTCCGCTTTCGTGAAGAACAAATGCCTAGCCTGAAAACCAAAATAGATATGTACAATAATTTCCCAGCCTACATCAATTCATTTTACCAATCCCTCAAAATGAACCGTGTGCCTTTCCCGAATGGAAGTCGATACGTCCCACATAAGACTAACCATGAAAAAAACGGGTCTGCTCAAAAAACAAAACATGCTTTTTCTTGGTATTCCAATAAATGCAACGCCGTTAAAATAGGGCGTGTTAGTTAAATTATTTAAATAGTTTTATGGCAACCACTGAAATACGAAAA
>JBGTUV010000036.1:0-8923 GCA_041938985.1 Candidatus Nitromaritima sp.
TGTGTTCACCTGTACACCCAGCTTGCTTACAAATTCCGTTTCAAACTTATTAGTTAGCATGGCGATCGAATGACCGCATTTTTTGCATTTAAATTTCATTACCAGATTTTTTTTCTCTTCTGGCATGATACCGTCTACTTGTGTTTCCATTTTTTCGTCACAGGGAATACAAAGAAATTTCATCACTCCTCCTAATGAGTGTTTGATTTAAAAAATTACTACATTATTAAACTTTGCCCACCACTGGACAAAATACTTTAGGCTATTTAATCGATTTTAAAATTTTTTCAACTACTGAATTTATGGCTTTGCCGGTGACAGAACCCTTATTATCCATATAGTATAACGATCCCGAGTCAGTTTTGCGTCCTATTCTTGTATCAAAAGGAATTTTCCCTAAATAGGGAATATTTTTTTGTTTTGCTAAAATTTCCACATTCTCCCCTTCAAACAATGGGCCCTCTTTTTCACAATGTGGGCATGTGTACGCAGCCATATTTTCGATTAGTCCAATAATAGGGACTTTCATTTTGTTATTTTTGGCAATAGACTTTGAGACGATATGCTGAGAAAGTAATGAGGGAATAGTTATTTCAACTACCCCAGCCAATTCTGGTATGAGACTTCGAATATTGTCAATGCGATCAGATCCTGGTGGCATGTCAATTAACAAAAAGTCGAGATCCCCCCAGTCGGTATCAGCTACCAATTCGCGGAGAGCAGTAGATTCCATTGTACTCACCCAGACAGCTGTGGCATCTGCTTCTTCTGTCCACATAACTGGAGAGTCTGGATTTGACAATAGCATATCCATGGACATTAACTTGATGCTGTGGCTTCCGGTTCCAGGTTGGACTCCTCGATCATCAATTGTAAGTTTGTGACTATTTTTCACTCCTAGCAAATGACAGATACTTGGCCCGTTTAAATCAGCATCAAGAATTCCTACCGAGTGACCTTTGTCTACAAGACAAGCAGCTACATTTGCGGTGAGAGAACTTTTCCCCACACCGCCTTTACCGCTCATAAGCGCTACTTTATATTTGATTCGATCTAGTCGGGCTCGCAGCTTTTCTCCTAAAGCCTCAACTTGTTCGATGATATTCGACCCGCCATCTCCAGCAAGGTCCTCATAGGTCTTCATTTAGTTAAAGTCCTCGATATTATGGATGAAAGAAATTTAGAGGGATATCTTCCTATATTTTATATAAAAATCAAACTATATAAAGATTAAATATTATAAAGGATAGACTTTATTTCTATTTTTCATTGACTAGTGACAAGAAGATAATTTAGATTATGAGATTTAGGCTAGTTGTTCAGTAAGGAATATTTTTTAGTAGGTACTAAATTTCATGTCGCTTGCAGAAGAAGATCAGCAACTCATAGACGAAGAAGAACAACTCTACTACGAGACTATCGAATCTCTGGCAGAGCAATTACCGGACGTGCGTTCAAAAAAAATTTTTTCCAATCTTGCTGCACGTGAATTAACGAGCCAGGTTGTGAATGAATGGAAGTTTGAAGAACGTCAACCTTTGGTTTCTGATGAAGCGGTTGCCCATAAAGTTTCGGACATACGTAAAGAGTCAGACAGCGTTCTCGAAGAGTTGATTGAAGAGCCATACTTTGGTCGTGTGGTTACGGCGGAGGAAGACGGTGGAGAAGTTTCATTTAAGATTGGTAAGAAAAGTAATATTGAAGCAGGGATTGTTGACTGGCGGAATGGTCCGATCTCCGGTTTGTTTTTTAATTATAAACAGGGTGAGGAGTTTTTCGAAACGATTAATGAACGGGAGCGCTGTGGTCGGATTAAAATTAGAAGAACCTATAAAGCAGATAAGGGAGTTCTGATACAGATAAGCACACCTGATGGAGTATTTAGGCGAATAGAGAGTGGTTGGATAAAACTGGAGACAGAGCAGGAGATTGCCGCTCACCGTTCTCGAGGACTGCAATCAGATGAGAAGCGATTACCAAATATTCTTTCATTAATTACTAACGAACAATTTGAAATGATCACTACGGATCCTAAGAGACCAGTCATTATCCAGGGGTCAGCAGGGTCGGGAAAAACAACAGTTGCATTGCACCGACTGGGTTGGTTGCTTCACAAGGGGAACTCCCATGCGAGAGCAGAAAATACGCGGGTGATTGTAATGAATAAATCGCTTCAAATATATGTGTCTTCCACACTTCCATCAATGGGTATCAATGGCGTTGGTGCGGTTACTTTTAATAGCTGGGCCTTATCTATTATTCTCATGCGACAAGAGGAAAGACTTTTTTTAAATATAGGGAACTACCTGAATTTGTAGAAAAAATAAAATTTTCGAATGGTATTCTTGGAGCTTTGTCGCAGTTTGTTAGTCAGAAAGTAAGAGGTGTCGATGCGGCCATTTCGAGAGAGTTTTTAACAAAAGAAAAATTATTGGAGGTTTGGAAAAAAAGCGATAACAAAGCTCTTCAGCCTAGGTTAAAAGATTTTAAACACGATGTAAGCGAGTCAGACCTGCCCACTAATGAAAAACAGGTTGCGCTAGACTATGTGCAAAACCTCTTAACCAACCAGGAAGACCATGTTGGTGATCTCTATGAATTGCTGTCGGATGCAAAGTTATTAGGTTCTTTTTTGCCAGCAGAACCTAAGTTGGAAGAGCATCTATCCTATTTGAGCCGGATGGTAGATAGAAATAGAAAAAATAATCATCTGGATTACTATGACATGTCTCTTATTTTAAGATTAATCCAACTTAAATACGGGGGATTGCCAAATAAACACGGCGGGGTTAGTGAACTTGATCATTTGGTTATTGATGAGGCTCAAGATTTTGGTCCGGTTGAGTTTTCAATTATGATGGACTCAGTTGGAGATAAGCGGGACTTAACTATTGTTGGCGACGTGTCGCAGAAAATTTTATTTTCTCGAAAATTTATTGGATGGGAAAATATTTTGGATAATTTGGAAATTAAAAAAGACACGCTTATTCAGCTTGAGGTTTCGTTTCGATGTACAGTCCCTATTATGAACTTAGCCCGTAAAGTAGAGGGGCGTAAAGACTCTGTTTCTTTTGGTCGGCCGGGTAGTCCTGTGGTTTGGCATAGAGCGGTTGATCAGAATGATTTTTTAGAAACACTGGCAGATTGGGTAAACGGTCTTATGGAAAAAGATCCATATAAGCTAATTGCCCTTATATGCAGGTATCCAAAACAGGCGATGGAGTTGAAGGACGAGTTGGAAAGAATGATTTCTTGTGAGGTTCGGATTGGGCATCGTGATCAATTCAGCTTTGAACCGGGAGTTATAATTTCGAATATTCACCAAATTAAGGGGCTAGAGTTTGATGCGGTAGCCTTGATTAATCCTTCCGAGGAATTCTATCCAAGTAAAAATATCGAGAGCCGCAATATGATTTATGTTGGGATCACTAGAGCTCAAGAAGACTTGCTTGTAATAGGAAATAATTCTTTTTCAAAAGTGCTTTTAAGCTAGTTGTTTAATTGCTGACCTTAAACTTAAAAATATAATCCTTTAAAACGTAGAGGCTATGAGTGGAACGAAAGATCAAACTGCTTATAGAGTATGAAGGCAGCGCCTACCATGGATGGCAATTCCAGCGTAACGGGCTCTCTATTCAAGAAGTTTTAGAAGAATGTATACAAAAGACAGTGAAGCAAAAGGCGACGTTGCATAGCTCGGGTCGAACCGACGCGGGGGTTCATGCGGAAGGTATGGTTGCTCATTTTACTACGGCTTCTAAAATGACTGAAGGCGAGTTTATGAGAGCCTTTAATAGTCTTCTCCCCCACGATATAGTCATTAAAGAAGTTTCGGTTGTGCCCATGTGGTTTGATGCGCGTCGCTCTGCTGGAAAAAAGACCTACCGCTATACAATACTTAATCGCAGTTACCCATCAGCGCTTTTGTACAGAAGGTGCCTTTTTGTTCCATTCCCCCTTGATGTCGCTGCGATGAGGCGGGCAAAGAATTATTTAGTTGGCAAACATGACTTCACATCATTTCGTGCGTCGAATTGTGGAGCCAAGAATTCTGTTCGAGAAATATTCAAAATTGAACTTATTAAAAAAGGTGAATTCGTTTTTATATTTTTTGAGGGGGGGGGATTTCTTAAGCATATGGTGCGAAATATCGTGGGAACCTTGGTTCAAGTTGGGCGAAGGCAGATTCATGCATCGCATGTGAAGTTGATTCTTGAGTCAAGAGATCGTCAGAAGGCTGGCCCTACAGCGGAACCCCAAGGGTTGTGTTTGGTTAACGTGGAATATCCTAAGTATCACACCTTTAAGGGAGAAAAAAGGTGAAGGCAAAAAATAGAATTATGAGCACCATAATTTTTTATTTTGTCAAGATACCTTTATTATGGATTAAGTTTTTTCCCCTCGGGGTTAAAGATTGGGTAGTGTTTGTTGTGCCCACGTTTAGAAAAAAAATACTTCATAGCGGTATGTAGTACGCCAATCCCATAGGTAACGCTTCTTCTGAAGCTAATCGATGATGCTTCCTCAAAATATTTTGCCGGACAAGAAACTTCACCTACGCTAAACCCAAAATACATTGTTTGCAAAAGCATTTCATTGTCAAAAACAAAATCATTAGAATTTTCTAGCAGGGGTAGGTTTTTTAGTACTTTGGCGCTGAAAGCCCGATAACCTGTATGATATTCAGATAGTTTTTGCTGAATAATAAAATTTTCAACCGCGGTTAGAAACCGGTTAGCGATATATTTGTACATCGGCATGCCTCCTGCTAGAGCTTTGTTTCCCAGAATTCGTGATGCGATTACCGCATCAAAAACTCCATAAGATATCATTGAAGCCATCGAGGTGATTAGCTTAGGGGTGTATTGATAGTCAGGGTGAAGCATGATGACGATATCAGATCCTATTCGCAGTGCTTCTTGATAGCAGGTTTTTTGATTCCCTCCATAGCCTTTATTTTTCGTGTGTACAAAGGTTTTAATATTTAGTTGTCTGGCAATTTCAGCGGTGCGATCCTGACTGGCGTCATCGGTGAGAATGACATTGTCAACGATATCGTGGGGAATTTCGTTATGGGTTTTTCTTAGAGTTTTTTCGGCATTATATGCCGGCATAACTACGGTGATGCGTTTTCCATTGAGCATAATTGAACTCTCTATGGGCGACAGGTTATGAAGGATGATTTATCGATCGGAAACTTAAAGATGACTTAAAAAGGTTCTTTTTGTTATTCGGCGTTTGTTTAAATTGTTGCCCGATATTATTTGAACTGAAGTTTTGGGGTGATAAAGAGTTTTCCCCTGAAAGGATCCTAAGACGGCCATGATAAGACAATATAATTTTTTTTCAACCTTAATTTCTTTCTTCTTGCGTGAATGATTAGCATTAGCTAGGCTATATCCTTTTGGCCCATCCTGTGAATATAATCTCATTTAGATGCTTATAGATTTCATTTATTAATAGCTTGAGAGAATTTTGAAATGAGTCAAAAGTATACAATCGCATTACTTCCTGGTGACGGAATAGGACCCGAGGTGATCAAAGAGGCTGTCAAGATTTTAAGGTCATTGGAAAAAAGTCTTGGACTTGAATTAGTTTTAAATGAGATGCCTGTGGGGGGCGCTGCCTATGAAGTTAAGGGACATCCTTTGCCTGCAGATACGTTAAACGCGGCACAAGAAGCTGACGCAGTTTTGCTGGGAGCGGTAGGCGGGCCAAAATGGGAGAAAATCGATTTTTCTTTACGTCCTGAACGAGCTCTTTTGGGGCTACGCTCCAATTTAAATCTTTACGCTAACCTTCGCCCAGCAAAGGTTTTTCCTGCATTGGTTGATGCATCTTCCTTAAAACGAGAGTTGATTGATAACCTGGATATTATGGTGATACGCGAGCTTACCGGTGGTATTTACTTTGGGGAGCCTCGCGGTGTGGAATCTTTAACCGATGGGACCCGTAGAGGATTTAATACTTTGGTCTATACGGAAGAAGAGATCAGGCGGATTGCCCGTGTTGCCTTCGATGTGGCGCGTAAGAGAAGTAAAAGAGTCGTGTCTGTCGACAAGGCAAATGTTCTTGAGGTTACAGGGCTATGGCGTGAAGTGGTTACCGAGGTTCACGAGGAATACAATGATATTGTTTTAGATCATATGTATGTTGATAACTGTGCTATGCAGTTGGTTCGAGCGCCGAAACAGTTTGACGTTATAGTAACGACTAACATGTTTGGAGATATCTTAAGCGATGAAGCGTCTATGCTAACAGGTTCTATCGGAATGCTGCCTTCGGCTAGCGTTGGCGGAAAAACAGCAATGTACGAACCGATCCATGGAAGCGCGCCTGACATAGCAGGGAAGGGGTTAGCCAATCCCCTGGCAACTATTTTGTCTGTTGGTATGATGTTCAAATATTCGTTCGGTCGTGAAGAAGTCAATGCTAAAATAGAATCGGCGGTCGAATCCGTTTTGGATCGGGGAATTCGCACTCGTGATATCATGTCAGAGAAAATGACTGAAGTAACTACCCAGAAAATGGGTGATGAGGTTGTGGCGGAGCTTGAAAGATAGTCAATCTTATTTCTAGAGTAATCCTACTAAGTGCTTGATAAAAAACATAAATATAATATTGCCGTGGTCGGTGCCACCGGTGCCGTAGGTCGGCGAATGTTGGCAACCCTTGAGGAGAGAAACTTTCCTGTGGGTCGCCTAAGCGCATTGGCTTCTGCTCGATCAGTTGGGCAGAGACTGCCGTTTAGGGGGGGGGTGGCTGAAGTAAAAGAACTGCGAGAAGACTCTTTCATGGGAATAGATATCGCCCTTTTTTCTGCTGGGAGTTCTATTAGTAAAAAATATGCCCCCATCGCTGTTGAGTCGGGTTGCGTTGTTATTGATAATAGCAGTGCGTGGAGAATGGAAAAAGACATTCCTCTAATCATTCCGGAGGTGAACCCATCTGCCTTGGGTGAAAAATATGGGATCATCGCAAATCCCAATTGTTCAACCATCCAGATGGTTGTTGCGCTGAAGCCGATTCATGATCTATATCGTATTCGTAGGATTTATGTGTCCACCTATCAATCAGTTTCCGGTTCAGGCCAAAAGGCTATAGAAGAACTAAAGCAGCAAAGTAGAAACATTCTTGATGGGAAGTCGGTGGAGAATCGTGTTTATCCTCATCAGATAGCTTTTAACTGTTTGCCACATATAGATGTCTTTATGGAAAATGGTTACACTAAAGAAGAAATGAAAATGGTAAATGAGACCCATAAAATCTTAAGTGATAGCACGATCGAGATTTCACCTACTGCTGTTCGCGTACCGGTTTTTTACTCTCACTCAGAGTCAGTAAGAGTAGAGACCGAGTTGCCTATGGAAGTTGATAAGGTTAAAAGCCTTTTATCATCATCGCCCGGGATTTCTTTGGTAGATAACCCTGAAAAAAATGAATACCCACTAGCAGTTGATGCTTGTGGAAAAGGGGGGGTTTTTGTAGGTCGAGTTCGTGCAGATCTTACTAAGGACAATGCAATTAATTTTTGGGTTGTTTCCGACAATCTCCTGAAAGGAGCAGCCTACAATGCTGTTCAAATAGCCGAGCTGGTTCTTAAACGACTAGGCAATTAAATTTCAATGAGATCAACTCTGTGCTACAATCATTGCAAAGGCTAAAATGATTTTTTTTTAGAAGTTAGCTTTTTAAATCAATACTTTTTTGAGGATTGAGTTATGGCTGAAAAGTCCGGAGTAAATAAACCAAAGCAAGATACCGGGGCCGAGAATGAGGATGCCAAGGCAATTAAAGAGCTACTTTCTGTTGCCTCGCATGAAAGAAAAAACCTTCAACTTCTCGTCGAATATTTTGAAAATAAAATCCCAGAATTAGATGAACGAAAGCAGTTCTTCGATAGGATTAGCTTACAAGTGCCTGACTCACTTCAAAAACTCGACTTTGTCAGCCAACAGATTGAAGAAATTAAAACTTTTGACGTTCGTGTTCGAGATTTTCAGCGAGTTGCTAAAGATATAGAATCTAATCATTCCACTCTAATGAGAGATTTGGAAGAGCTCCATCTTCTTAGTGATCATATAGACCAGAAAATCAGAGGTCTTCAACAGCAACGGGGCCTAGTTGAAAAGGCCAATGAGGATGCCGGGCGTCTCAATATTCTTGTTTGGGATATGGATTCTAAGATTAAAAAACTGGGAGAAGAAACCAAGTTAATCAAGAGTACCGATCGCAATATAAATCGTCTAGAGCACATGTTGGAAAGCATGGAACCTCAGGTGGCTGAAATTATCGGTTTCCAGGAAATGATGAAGGTTGCAAATGAGCGTGTTAACGAAATGAAGAATACTTGTCGAGAGTTGGATCACCGTTACGCAGCAATCGTGCAGGAAAAATCCGTAGTTGAGACCTATACTCGAGATACGGAAGAAATGAAAAGTGTATTGCTTAAACTTCAAGGTGATTACGAAAAAGTTCTTGGTCAAGGGCATGTTATTGAAGAGGCTCGTGAAACGCTCACACAAATGACGAACGACATAAGTAGTCTGAAAATTGAGTCCAAAAATATTTCCGTCAAAAACGAGATGATGAGGAGTATCAGCGGTAGGTTACGCGACTTAGATTCATTAGCTATCGATGTTGAAACCAAAATTAGTAAGATTCGCGATGACAGTATTGTGGTTGATAACACGGAAGAGAAAATTAATAAATTGAACACATTTATCGTCAACAATCTTAGTAATAAGATGAAACTGCTTAAGGAAGAGATGAAGGCTATTGATGTCGCTAATGAGAAGATGAGCCGGTTTAATATTATTGCAGAGGAAGCGGAGCAAAGAGTTCAAGGACTCGACGAAGAAATAAAAAAAGTAGAATTCATTGAAGAGACGGTTGAAAAAATTCAGAGACTTAGTGAATCCAC
>JBGTUV010000037.1:0-8888 GCA_041938985.1 Candidatus Nitromaritima sp.
GGGAGTTAAGTGGTTTTCCAGAAGCCTGGGTTGGGCCATTAAAATATTTCAATGAAATCTGGTGCCCGTCTCGATTTATACAGTCGACCGTTTCCAAATACTCTACGGGATTTGTGGTTTATATGCCGCCGGCATTCGAAATTGAAACTTCTAAAGAATTCGATCGTGCTTATTTTAGCCTTCCAAAAGAAAGGTTTCTCTTTTTATTTGTTTTTGATTTTAAATCCTATATTTCTAGGAAAAACCCCCTAGGTTGTATCCAAGCTTTTCAGAAAGCGTTTCCAAAAAGTAATAAAAATGTGGGGTTGATACTAAAATCTATGGACGGAAACCAGTACCCTGACGAGTTTATGTCCCTAAATAAGGCTGTTCAAGGCGATTCCAGAATCAATTTAATTGATGCTACTTTTTCCTCCGAAGAAATAATCGGCCTCATGAGTGTTTGCGATAGCTTTGTGTCACTTCATCGTTCCGAGGGCACCGGACTCAGTATTGCTCAAAGCATGTTGCTTGGCAAACCCGTCATCGCTACGAACTATTCAGGTAATACAGACTTTACTCGACCCGATAACTCTTGTCTTGTTGATTGTGAATTAATCGAGGTGAATGAAGGTGAATATCCTTTTTATCAAGGTCAAGTTTGGGCGGATCCTAATATCGATCAGGCTGCTAACCATATGCAAAAACTGGTTGAAGACGATGTTTATCGATGTGCAATTGCGAAGGCAGGATGTTCTTATATCAAGACATACCACAACTCTGAAACTATAGGGGGAAATTACCGAAGTAGATTGATAGAATTGGAGCTGTTAGGCGAGTCATCCCTTTAGACCCCTTCTTAAGATATTAGAGCGTTGTATTGACCTCTTGCCTTAATTTGTGTGTTGTACCAGCTATGCTTTGACGATTTTATTGGATTTTATAGATCCGCACGCATTTCGGGTGTCTACGATGACTTTTGATTGATCGACGATAGTTTTAAAATCATAAGATGTATGGTCAGTTAAAATCGCCGTTAAATCATACTGGTCAATTTTCTCAAGCGAGACGCTTTTTTTTCCTACGAATTGTTTGTATTTTCTGGTGGGTTTGATTTGCGGGATATAGGGGTCATTGTAATCTGTGAGAGCACCTTTTTCTTCAAGCAATTCCATGATCTTAAAAGTTACAGACTCGCGAGTATCATCCACATTTTTTTTATAGGCCAGACCAAACAAAAGAATTCGGCTATTTTTAAGACTTTTCCCTTCCCGATTGAGCGCAAAAATTATTTTTTGTATAACGTATTCGGGCATCAATGTGTTTATTTCTCCAGCGAGCTCTATAAAGCGAGTGGTAACACCATGCTCTCTTGCTTTCCAAGTGAGATAGAAAGGATCAATCGGAATGCAATGGCCTCCTAATCCAGGCCCGGGATAAAAAGGCATAAAGCCGAATGGTTTAGTGCTGCAAGCTTCTATTACCTCCCAAACGTCGATTCCCATTTTTTCATAGATCACTTTTAACTCATTCACTAAGGCAATGTTCACTGCTCTAAAAACGTTTTCCGTCAACTTCGTTGCCTCAGCGATTTTTGTGCCAGAGACTAAAACGGTCTTGTTTACGATAAATGAATACATGCTATTGGCCAACTCTAACCCTTTTGGGTCATCGGAACCTATAACTTTTGGAGTTGTGGCGATTGAATATTCCTTATTGTTGGGGTCTTCCCGTTCAGGTGAATAGGCAATATAAAAATCTTTGTTTGCTTTAAGTCCACTACCTAGTTCTAGCTCGGGTATCAATACTTCTTGGGTTGTTCCTGGAAAGGTGGTGGACTCAAGAACGATTAGCTGATTTTTTACAATATATGGAGACATTTTTTGAGCTGTGGAAATAACATAGCTCATGTCTGGTTCTCTATTTTTATTCAAAGGGGTAGGAACGCATATTAAAATACAGTCCAATTGACCTACTGAAGAATGGTCAGTACTGCCCTTAAATTTGTTCCCTTGAATTAGGTGGTTTATGTTTTCATCTGGGATATGGTTAATATAGCTTTTCCCTTGAGATAATAGATCAATTTTTTCTTGGTCTATATCCAACCCGGTGACTTGAAAGCCGGTTTTGCAGAACTCAATTGCTAAGGGCAAACCTACGTAACCGAGGCCAATTATTCCGATATGCGCCTTTTTTTCTTTTATTTTTTGAAGAGTCATTTTATTTCAGAAAAAAATATGTATTTTATGTGGGTTGCGCCGAGGGTTTGTTGTGTTGGTGAAATAACACGAAATATTTTTTGAAGTTGTTTTTTTTAAACCCATCTTTTTTTGAAAAGTTTGTTTCCTACTTTGACGTCATTATTGAATAGATACATTAGCTTAGGCACGAGATTTTCTGGCTTTAATAATAGCTGGATAATTAACCTTTAAAATACATGCAAGGCAATAATATAGTTAGTTCCTTTACTAATCTCATCAACTTTCCCGCTTCATTTCTTCAAGCATATTGAATTATATCAGAGATTAAGAAGTAAAGCGTGTTAGCTGCACCTCCGTTTGCTTCACATAAAAAGCATATTCGTCTCAATATTAAGATAGTCGTAACTTTCATAACCCGATCTCTTAATGTCTGGGCATTGATTCAGGAGAAGAATTGTGAATGTTTTTTTGATAAAAATTAGTTACAATCGCCTGAGCATGTTTTGAGCTTAAGTTTATTAGGGCTCAATTGTTGTTTTAATTCCCATTCTTTTTCGGAGTATCTGATCTAATGGACGTTGACGCAAAATTACCGGTTAGCCTTTTTGAAGGAAAAACGATATTGGTAACAGGTGGGACGGGCTCCTTCGGCGGATATTTTATTGATTATCTTTTAGATAAAAAATTTAAAGAAATCAGAGTATTTAGCAGAGATGAGTTGAAGCAGGATGACATGCGACTGCGTCTTCAGAATTCTAAAGTTAAGTTTTATATTGGGGATGTGAGGGATCGTAGCAGTGTCGATGATGCGATGCCTGATGTAGATTACGTGTTTCATGCGGCCGCTTTAAAGCAAGTTCCTGCCTGTGAGTTTTTCCCAATGCAAGCGATGCAGACAAATGTTATTGGAAGCCAGAATGTTATTGAATCGGCAATCAGTCATGGGGTTTCTAAGGTGGTTAGCCTCAGCACAGATAAGGCAGTTTATCCAGTCAACGCGCTTGGTATAACCAAAGCTCTTATGGAGAAAGTAATTCAGTCAACTTCAAGAAAACTTTCTAATGGGAAGACTATTTTAGCTTTAGTTCGTTATGGAAATGTTTTGTTTTCCCGTGGTTCAGTAATTCCGCTTTTCATGAAGTTGATTAGAGAAAATAAGCCTCTTACCGTGACAGAGCCTCGCATGACAAGATTTCTGCTGCCCTTAAAAGAAGCGATCAATTTGGTTGGGTTTGCTTTGGAAAATGGGAAACAGGGTGATATCTTTGTCCGCAATGCTTCTTCTTGTTCAATGGGAGATCTTGCCCAGGCTTTGAAGAATATTTTTCAGTCAAACTCTGAAATTAAAGTTATTGGTATGCGGCATGGCGAAAAAATGCATGAAACTTTAGTCTCGAAGGAAGAGCTTCTAAGGTCTGAGGATTTTGGTGGTTACCTTAGGTTAAGTATGGATGATAGAGATTTGAGTTATAATAAATATCTAAGCGAAGGAGAGAGCCAGTTCGGTAAGATAGAAGATTGTACTTCTAAAAACACGCCTCAACTGTCGGTCAAGGAGATAGAGGAGATGTTGTCTGGCCAGCCTGAAATTATTTCTGAATTGAACCGATAAGGTAACCAGTACGAAATTTCTAATTCCCACTAATCTTACCTTCGATTTGATCGCATACATAGTCTGCAAACGGTAGTGCGCATGTAAGACCTGGAGAGATAGCGTTTAGGATATGCATTGACTGCTTATCTCCTTCTAGGACAAAATCCATTTCTAGTTCTTTTTTTCGGATGTTTAATAATTGTGCTCTGATTCCAGCCAGTCCCCATTGGCGGTAGTGTTTTATGTCCACTCCTTTTGCAAGTTTAGTGGCTAGCGAAACCAATAAAGGTTTTGAATATTTTTTTAATTCTCTAAAAGCTAGTGCTTTAAAGTCAAAGTTTGAAGATAGGAACAATCCAGCCTGTCTTAAAATAATTTCAGTTAACTCAGGCATATTAAAATTACTCCATCCTTGATATTGCTCTCTCCAGAACGCCGGGATTGCTGTTGGGCCTATCTTGATCTTATCATCGCTAGTTATTGTGAAATGAACTCCAAGAAAAGGATTGGTAAGATCGGGCACGGGATAGATATGAGTGTTTAACGCTCCCAGAGGTTCATTGGAATACAAATAAAGTCCTTTAAAGGGTAGAATTCGGTGGTCTTTGGAGAAATTAAAATCTCTCCCGATTTTATCAGCGTACAACCCAGCCGCGTTAATTATATACTTAGCTTCGAAGATACCATTTGAGGTTTTAATGGAACTTTTGCCCACTCGATGTATGTATTGGGTATTTGTTTTTAGTTGAACTCCTTCCTGAATAGCATCAGATAGTAGGGATTTCACCAGCTCTGTCGGATTTATTGAGGCGGTAGTTGGTGAAAAAAGAGCTTTTTGATAGGTTTTAGCACGTGGTTCAATGGCCTGGCTTTCTTCATCTGTAATTAATTCAAGCGGTACACCGTTATTTCTGGCCCGAGTCATCAATTCATCTAGCCAAACCAATTCAGATTCGTTTTGCGCAACGACAAGTTTCCCACACTTTTTTAGTGCTAGGTTTTTAACTTCACAGTACTTTGTTAACCGTTGGTTTCCTTCCTTTGTAAAACGGGCCTTTAAACTATCAGCAGTGTAATAAAACCCGGCATGTAGGACACCACTATTTCGACTACTGGCATGCAGGCCGCATTGATGTTCTTTCTCTAGAATACAAACACCAGAATTTGGGTTCCGAGATTTTAATTCACGAGCAATACTGATTCCAATAACTCCACCGCCGATTACTAAAAAATCAAATATATTTGTAGGCATTTTCTATGGTTTTAACTATTTGACCTTAAGTGCTTCATGATAGGTGGCGTTCTTATCAAATATCGAGCATAAAGGTGGGCTATAGATCATTTGTTTAGCTTTACATTATAATAATCGAGATACCATTGGATGAATTTTTTAATCCCATTTTGAATACTCCATTTTGGAGAATATTCAAAATCTTTGACTAGGTCGCCGATATCTGCATGTGATTTTTTAACATCACCGTTTTGCATCGGCATCAAATTTAATTCTGCTTTCATTCCCAGATTTTTTTCAATTTCTTGAACGTAGTCCATTAGCTGAACTGGTCGGTTAGAGCCAATATTGTATAACCGGTATGGTCCTGTAGACGATGCTGGGTCAGGATCAGGTCCTGACCAATTGGGATTAGGTTCTGGGATTTTTTGAATAATGAGGCACACTCCTTCGACGATATCCTCGATATATGTAAAATCTCTTGTCATATTACCTTGGTTATATAAATCAATCGGCTCTGAAGCCAGAATAGATTTTGTGAAGAGGAAATAAGCCATATCCGGTCGGCCCCATGGTCCATAAACTGTAAAAAATCGTAACCCTGTTGTTGGTAGTCCGTAGAGGTGGGAGTAAGAATGAGCCATAAGTTCATTGGCAATTTTGGTTGCTCCATAAAAGGAAGCGGGATGGCTTGCGTTGTCATGAACCGAAAAAGGATACTTTGTATTAAGTCCATAGACCGAACTGGATGAAGCGTATACAAGGTGCTCTACTCGATTATGACGGCAGCCCTCTAGTATATTAAATGTCCCAACAATGTTGCTTTGTATATAAACTTGCGGGTGCTCGATCGAATAACGAACACCAGCTTGTGCAGCCAAATGGATAACTCGTTGTGGGGATTCCTTTTTAAATAAACTTTCCACTTCACCTTGATCTTTTAGATCAATTTTATGAAAGGCGAACCTGTCATATTCTTGAAGGATTTTTAGCCGATCCTTTTTCAGGTTGATGTCGTAGTAGTTATTTAAATTGTCTAGGCCAATAACATCATAGCCTGAATCAAGCAACCGTTTGGAAGTATGAAAGCCTATAAAGCCAGCAGATCCCGTGACTAGAATTTTCATTTTTTAAGTCGAAATATATTTAGGCATGTTCGTTCATAAATTAAGTGGGTAAAATAAATAACGCGAATATTTTTAGATACCATACTTTTTTATAAATTCATCTATTTTTTCTGTAACATAACTCAGCTGTTCCTGAGTTAACTCTGGGAAAATTGGCAGAGCGATAGTGTCGTTTGCTGCTTTTTCTGATTCAGGGAAAGCACCTTTTTTATACCCAAGGGAAGCAAAACAGTCTTGAAGATGAAGAGGAAGAGGGTAGTAAATCTCGGTAAATATATTATTTTCAGTAAGAAAACCACGTAGTTCGTCCCTGTTATTTTTTACACGGATTACATATTGATTGTAGACATGCCGCGGAGTAACTTCTGACGGAAGTGTCAATTGGTCGGCTATTTCTTTCTCTTTAAATAGTTGGTTGTATGTTTGCGCATTTTTTCTTCTTTTTTCTGTCCACTGGTCCAGATATTTAAGTTTCGCCAGGACAACACCAGCTTGAAGCGCATCAATTCTAAAGTTTCCCCCAATCACTTTATGATAATATTTAAGGTTTGACCCATGAACACGCAGGGTTTTGACTTGATTATAAACATCCTCTGAGGACATGGTTACCATACCTCCATCTCCAAAACCTCCTAAGTTTTTAGTCGGGAAAAAAGAAAAACATCCATAATCACCCATTGAACCTGCCCTTCGCCCCTCATGCTCAGAACCTATTGCTTGGGCCGCATCTTCTATTACGACCAAGTTATTTCTTTGAGCTAGTTCAAGGACTGGGTTCATGTTTGCACTCTGACCATAAAGGTGAACAGGAATAATAGCTCGTGTTTTGTCAGTAATACTTTTTTCTATTTGACTCGGATCGATATTAAAGGAGTCTTGTTCAATATCGACAAATACGGGACGTGCACCTAATCGTGCGATAGAGCCGGCGGTTGCAAAAAAAGTGAATGGACTGGTAATAACTTCATCGCCTTCGCCAATTCCTGCTGCCATTAATGAAATAAGCAGGGCGTCTGTGCCTGAAGAAACTCCGACAGCATATTTTGATTCACAATACGTTGCTATTTTTTGTTCCAATTCTTCAACAATAGGACCGAGGACAAACTGGCCTGATTGGATCACTTGGTCAATGTTTTTTTTAACGTCTTGTAAAATTATTTCGTAAGACGCTGGAATGTCTAGTAAAGGGACTCTCATGACTTGCCTATATTTTTTCTATTATGGATAATATTTTTAAAGTATAGATAGAAGGAATCAAGTGATAACTGCATCATGGGATATCACTTAAGCATTGTTTTAGAGCATGCTCCCAATGTGGCAACTGGATCCCAAAGTATTTTTGTAGTTTGGTGTTCGATAAAACTGAATAAGTAGGTCGGATAGCAGGAGTAGGGTATTCTTTTGTTGAAATAGCTAAAAGTTTCGGCATGTTGTCTGGGCAACTGAGTTCTAAAATCGTTTGGGCGAATCTATGCCAGTTTGTTTCTCCTTGGCAAGTCATGTGATATACACCAGAAATGCTGGCCGCAGTTTTTGAAAGAGAGCCTTCTCTTTTTTCGAGTATGTTCTTGATTGATTTGCATGTTGCCTCAGCGATACTTCGACACCAGGTTGGGGTTCCCGTCTGGTCGTTTACTACCCGCAGTTCATTTTTTTCTTTTGCCAGTTTTAAGATGGTACGTAAAAAACTTTCCCCTCTTTTACTGTATACCCAGCCAGTTCTGAAGATTAAATGCGAGACACCACTTTTCTCAATAGCTTGATCTCCTTGGAGCTTGGTTTTTCCATAAACACTGTTTGGTGAAGGCGAGTCAGACTCTAAATAAGGCCTGTGACTCATTTCTCCATTATAAGAATAATCAGTAGAGTAATGAATGAGAAGAGCGTCATTATTTTTAGCTTCTTCTGCTAAAATTTTAGGTGCTATCCCATTCACGGCTTTTGCTAACTCCTGGTCAGATTCTGCTTTATCAACTGCTGTATACGCACCAGCATTTATAATGAGTTTGGGTTTGATTTGCTGTACAACGCGTCGGATTTGACTTGGATCGGCAAGGTTCATTTCGTTTCTTCCTGTTGCGATAACTTCTCCAAATTGGCTGAGAATTTTATTGAGCTCACTGCCTACTTGACCATTTTTCCCCGTCAATAAAATGCGCATAAATTATGAAAGAAGATACTATAGTGATGTGCCGGCCATTTAACGAAATCAGAGCGCGTGAATTTAACGGGTCAGCCTAAGAAGATATTGACCGTATCCGTTTTTTTTCAATGAGAGAGCCAGCTTTTTTAACTTCGTTGCCGTTATCCATCCCGCTTTAAATGCAATTTCTTCTGGACAGCAGATTTTGAGACCTTGACGCGACTCTATAGTTTCTATGAAATTAGAAGCAGCCAAAAGTGAATCATGAGAGCCCGTATCAAGCCAAGCAAAACCCGGTCCCATTTTTTCGATTGACAGCGATTTCTTTTTTAGATAGACCTTGTTGATGTCCGTGATTTCTAGTTCGCCTCGGCTAGAGGGTTTGAGCTTTGCTGCGATATCAAGAACCTGATTGTCATAAAAATAAAGACCTGTGATGGCGTAGTTGGATTTTGGTTTTTTGGGTTTTTCTACGAGTTTAACAATGTTACCTCTAGGATTGAATTCCGCAACCCCATAATTTTCTGGATCTTTAACCCAGTACCCAAAGACAGTGGCCCCTTTTTTCTTTTTGCATGCTCTTTTCATCAGCCCGACAAGGCTATCACCATAA
>JBGTUV010000038.1:0-8883 GCA_041938985.1 Candidatus Nitromaritima sp.
TTATTTTTCGTGCTTGTACTTCTCGCTCTTGTCGGTATTTCATCTATTACTTCAGAATGGGTAGCAAAACAAGGAGCTGAAAATTGGATCGGTGTCGTCAATATCACTGGCATCATTAGCGATTCACAACATATTGTCAATCAAGTTAAAAAGTTCGGCCAAGACAAGCGCATCCAAGGAATCGTCCTGCGAATCGATTCTCCGGGTGGCTCTGTTGGCCCATCTCAGGAGATTTACGACGAAGTTCTCAAAACCCGCAAGGGTGGTAAGGTCATCTACGCCTCAATGGGCGCATTGGCTGCCTCGGGAGGCTATTATATCGCGAGTGCCGCCGAAAAAATTTTTGCAAATCCAGGAACCTTAACCGGTAGCATTGGCGTAATCATGGCATTCTCTAACGCTAAAGGATTAATGGAAAAAATCGGCCTTCAACCTGAAATTATTAAAGCGGGCGAATACAAAGATATAGGCTCTCCCGCTCGTGCCATGACTCAAAAGGAAAGAAATCTCCTCCAAAGCGTGGTGACTGATGTACACCAACAATTCATAGAGGCGGTCGCTAATGGGCGCGATATTAGCATTGCGGAAGTCACCAAAATAGCAGATGGACGAATTTTTACTGGGCGCCAAGCTTATTCTCTTAATTTAGTTGACCAACTGGGTGGACTGCAGGTTAGTATTGATCAATTAGCCCATAAAGCTGGAATTATAGGCCCCCCAAAAATTATCCAAGAAAAACCACGTGTTGGGCTATTAGACTGGATTCTGAAGGCCGCAATAAATCAACCACTTATCAATTACCCCCCCACCCCGTCCCTGCAATATACTTGGCATTTCAATAGTTTACACTAATTCTTACCATTCTATTCCGTCCAAAAACCTTACAACTAACATTAACTCTAACCACAATGCGGCCACCAGCTCCCTTAAAGTCATTTAAAATAAAGGGTTGACTTACTTTTCACCCATGATAAACTATGCCTACGAATATGCCATTCATTTTTTTTCTGGGGGACTTGAGAATGACAAAGGCAGAATTGGTCGAAAAGGTTTCCGGTCAGATTAATTTGACTAAGAAACAAACTGAAGTTGTTGTAAATACTGTCTTTCAAAGCATCACCGATTCCCTTAGTGACGGGAAGAAGGTGGAACTCCGTGGTTTTGGTAGTTTTAGAATTCGTGAGAGAAATGCACGTGTTGGAAGAAACCCAAAATCTGGTGCTCAGGTGGATGTGCCTGCCAAAAGAGTCCCATTTTTCAAGGCCGGGAAAGAGTTGCGAGAATTGGTAGATAAAAACACTTGATTCCCCCGCAATGTAAGTGTCAATAAAGGCTAGCCCCCCTCTCAAAAAATCCTCACATATCTCCCCTTTGAGCAATTTTCAATATTAAGGGAGAACGTGGATCGATTGCTTCCCAGAACCTTGTTGGCGTGATATGTCATTAGTTGAATTATTTTTTCTATGTCACCCAAAGTTTTAAAGTGGTTCATCGACAACTTCTAAGGATTGTAATCGACTTCGGTCAGACTACTCCTGTTTTATTTTGTTTTTAACTCGTTATTATACCTAAAAGTTCTTTTCGTTTTTGTTTGTAACATTGTGAAAAATAAAATGTCCCCTAATTTAAAGAAAGTAAATTAGCATGTCAGGAAATTCATACGGAACTCTTTTTAAAATTTCCACATGGGGCGAATCGCACGGCGAGGGTATTGGTGTCGTAGTTGATGGCTGTCCTGCGGGACTTTCTCTAAAAGAAGCCGACATCCAAAAGGAACTTGACCGCAGAAAGACAGGTCAAAGTAAAGTAACCACAACGCGAAAAGAAACTGACCTCATACATATTCTTTCCGGTATCTTCAAGGGTAAAACAACAGGAACTCCCATCGCGTTGTGGGTTAAAAATCAGGATGCTGATTCTTCCAAATATGAAGAAATTAAGAATATGTTTCGACCTGGCCACGCGGACTTTACTTATTTGATGAAATATGGGTTTCGTGATTATCGGGGTGGCGGGCGCTCCAGTGCACGTGAAACTGTAGGTCGGGTTGCCGCGGGGGCAATTGCAAAAAAGCTCCTTGCCCGCAAACAAATAAAAATAATTGGCTACACCAAACAAATTGGCCCCTACATTGCTCAGAAGATAGATTTTAAGCAAATAGAAAAAAATATTGTGCGGTGTCCGGACAAAAAAATGGCCCAAAAGATGGTTGATCATGTACTCGATGCCCGAAAAAAAGGCGATTCTGTTGGAGGGGTGGTGGAACTTATAGTAAAGGGTGTACCAGCAGGATTAGGGGAACCAGTATTTGACAGGTTAGATGCCGACCTCGCTAAAGCCATGATGAGTATTCCCGCAGTCAAAGGAATTGAAGTTGGCGTTGGTTTCGACGCTGCAACAATGTACGGTTCGGAATGTAACGACCGCTATACAGCTAAAAGAAAAAGAATAACTACCAAAACGAACCACGCAGGTGGAATTCACGGCGGAATTTCTAACGGATCAGACATTATTCTTCGATTGGTCGTAAAACCAACCTCTTCTATTAACAAAACACAAAATACTGTAACAACCGATGGGGAAAAAACTAAGATCCGAGTCGAGGGACGCCACGACCCATGTGTTTCGCCACGTGCTGTCCCCATCGCTGAAGCTATGGTAGCATTGACTTTGGTCGACCATTTGATGCGAAATCAGTTTTCCAAGCTTAAATAATTCTTTTTCCTGAAAATAAACCAAGACAGCCTGACCTTTTCCAATAAGAAAGAGTATTTGTGTAATGCGAGTTGGCTTTATCCAGAATAACCCTGTATTCGGCGAAATTGGATACAACTTATCAAAAATTGAACCTTTACTATCTCAACATACTGTTGATTTAATGGTCTTGCCGGAACTATTCAGTACTGGCTACCATTTCCTGAATCAAAAAGAAGCATTGAGGTTCAGCGAACCTATCCCCGAAGGACACACAACTCAAACACTCATTCGTATTTGTAACAAAAATCACACTTCAATTATTGCAGGAATAGCAGAACAAGATGAAAACCGATCCTATAATTCAGCAGTGGTAATTGGGCCAAATGGCTACCTAGGAAAATACAGAAAAATTCACCTTTTTGGCACCGAAAAAAATTGCTTCGACCCAGGTAACTCACCTTTAAAAGTTTTTGATATAGGCTCAGCTCGCGTTGGTGTTATGATTTGTTTTGACTGGCGTTTCCCAGAAACCGCCCGCACCCTTGCTTTAAGTGGAGCCGACCTAATTGCGCATCCATCAAACCTCGTTCTTCCACATTGCCCTCAAGCGATAATCACCCGTTGTTTGGAAAACCGTGTCTTTGCAGTTACTGCCAATAGGATCGGTACCGAGGAACGTATTGCCGGCAACCCACTTAATTTTATCGGGCAAAGCCAAGTGGTTGACCCTGATGGCAATATTCTTTGCCGAGCATCTGAAACAAAAGAAGAAACAAAAATTATTGAGATTGACATTGGAAAATCGCGTAACAAATCTATTAATTCTGGAGATAATTTATTCACAGATCGGCGCCCCGATCTTTACAGGCTTTAATAAATTCTGTTATTCTAAGTAATAAATAAACTCAACAAAGAATAGAGGCCCTCTATACCTATGGAAAAAGAAAAGTCTAGATTTTTAAAAAATGCGGACGGAACTATATATGACTCTCAAACTAGCCTTACATGGATGGCAAATGATTCTAGAATAGACCTCAAAAAAGATGTTTCTTGGGATGAAACAGAAGGATACATCAAAGAAATGAATGGGAAATCATTTGGAGGACACAGTGATTGGAGGATACCTTCAGGACAAGAAGCTCTATCACTTTTCGACAAAAATAAGCTTAATAAAGATTTTAAAGGAGGAGACATCCACTTAGATTCTGTTTTTTCGCCTGGGGCAGGAAATACCACATGGACTTCTGAAACGAGGGGTCGTGAAGCTCAAATTATTTTTTATATCAATGGACTCCCTTATTGGTACGAAAAAGAGGACAAAACTCTTTCTCACTCTGTTCGACTTATACGGCGTGACTAGGGATTCTCTAAGAGTTTCGGATTATCCAACAAAAGACCAAATGCCTTTACCTTTTTTTGCTGCATCGTGAGTTGACGGTAAGCTGCTTGAAATTTTTGGGTATCTAGTGAAGTATCCATGAGTTTCGTGAGTTGGTCTTTAGTGACTGGCCGAAAAGAGCTCTCTGCAAATAGCGACGTACCTACTCCTATCCAGTTGGAAGAAAAAAAACCCTGATGCACTAATGAGCTAACTCCGCCTGAATATTCTATAGCCTTTCGAAGCATGTGGCGGCCAATATAAGCGGGAACACAACTACCGATAGCCACGATCTTTGATGGGTTTTTTGTTGGGTAGACCCATAAGGTTACTCGCGTAATTCCCATTGCAGAAAATTCATTGCGTATTTGCCGTAAGCTTTTTTCATATTGCTTGGACATCCAAGCCTCACCCTTAACAGACTTTTCCTCTACAGGAGAACAATCTGGGTTCATGGCTGTGCTAGTTGAGACCCATAAAAACAGGGCCAAAAAAACGGAGATAAAAAATATTAGAAGCCAACGACTAACCATAATGCCAGAAAGATTATTTTAGGAAACACTCTTTGTTAAGGATTCAAGAGAGTATTATTTGTGTTACCAGGAATTTTTGCGTTAGGAACCTTAAGTCCAAAAAAAGGGACAAGTTCATTTTGTTTTGAAAGTTTTTGGTAAAGTGTATGAAATTCTTTATCATCAAGATCTGGATTGAGCAATTGATTTACCTGAGCGGTTGTTACCTTCCGCTGAGAAGGCTCATCAAACATAGTAGTGCCTATTCCTATCCAGTGGCTATGAATAAAACTCTGAGTCACTAAACTCCCCACTCCACCAGTGTATTTTATCGCTGTTGTCAAAACATGCCGAGCAATATATGCAGGTACGCAACGACCCACTGCAACAACATCCGAACTTTTACCCATAGGAAAAGCCCTAAGCGCTGTACGCGTGTCTCCCATTTCGGTAAACTCTTTAGCTATTTTCCTTCTCTCTTTCCGGAATTTCTTCGAAATATAGCCTTCCACTTTAATTTTTTTCTTTTCAACTATTTGGCATGCAGTTTCTGCCTGGGTAGCCATCGGCTTAAGAACAAACAAAAACACTCCCAAAACCACGTAAATTATTAGACTTTTAAACATGCCAATTCCTTGGAAAACTAACAAAAACGAACAATCAAAGTTGATTTTTCTAAAAAATCATACAATTGACTACTAAATCTAAAGCAAATACACTATTGGGGCATCAACCAGAAATAAATAATATTCTGGCTGTGTGTTTATAATTTTATTCTTTTTTAGAGGAATATTCATCAGCGCATTTTTTACTGCAAAAGAAATATTCCTTGCCCTGCACCGATTTAGTAATAGACTGTTTTTTAGGCACATATGTGCCGCAATTAGGATCCTGAGCCATGTCAGCAGTCTCTGTTGGATCGTCCCGGCTAGGGCTCGCCCCACCGAACAACGATCGGTATAACATTATGAATCCAGCTACAAGCGCTAGTATAATGATTAGTCTGGCCATTAGTTCATTCTAAATTTGAACAATATATAATTCAAGAACTATATAAGGTCAGGATTTCAAAAAATCACAACCTTTTTATTTTAATTATGAATGACAATTCGACAGAGAAAGATACTTCTAAAATAGAAGTAGAAATAGTTGACCCCGATGAGATAAAACCGCTTGAGCCAAAGGAGCTCGACCAAGAACCCTCATCCTTACTACCAGCGGTAACTCAAGATGCTAGTATTGCCCGAATTGACCCTCTGACGGCATATCTTAATGAAATTCGACAGTATGAAAATTTAACTGAAAAAGAAGAGCATGAATTGGCAATTCAACTGCGGGAAACAAGTGATTCTGATGCCGCTTATAGGCTCACTACCTCACACCTTATGCTCGTAGTTCGTATTGCAATGACCTTTCGTAGGCAGTGGCAAAACATGATGGATCTTATCCAAGAAGGTAATGTCGGGCTTTTAAAAGCAGTGAAGAATTTTGACCCTTTTCGCGGTGTGCGGTTATCTTCTTACGCTACTTGGTGGATTAGATCTTATATTCTTAAATATATGCTGGATAATTGGCGACTTGTGCGTGTTGGCACAACTAACGCACGGCGAAAATTGCTCTACAATTTACGCAAAGAAAAGGAAAAACTTGAAAACCAAGGCTTCACACCCACACCAAAACTTTTGGCTGAGCACTTTGGTGTTGATGAATCTGATGTAATCGATGTCCAAGCCAGCTTAGGAGCTGCAGACGTTTCGGTTGACACCCCTATGCGCGAGGGTGATGAATCCACGCCCGCAATGTTTCTCTCTGACAATACCACCGCATCACCAGAAGAAAATGCTGAACGGAATCAATTCCTCCAATCCCTTAAACAAGAAATTGATGGCTTTAGAAAAGGACTCAAACCTGTCGAACAGAAAATTTTATCGGAACGCATTCTTAGCGAAACCCCGCGCTCCCTTCAAGAAATCGCTGATGATCATAACATAACTCGCGAAGCCATTCGTCAAACAGAGCAGCGTATTTTAAAAAAATTTAAAACCTACGTTTCTAAAAATATGCCTGATCTTTCCACATAAATCGATCTAACGATATAAAGAGTGCCCCTTAACAACCTCTTTCGCAGTACGACCTGCATCAATAAGTTAAGATTATTTTTTTCTAAAAGCCACACCTCTCAGGACTTTATGATAAAATCCATTTAATCATTCCAGTGCGAAATATTTCATAGAAAATACAAACTAGTTTACATTTTTTAGGAGGACTCCTTGATGATGCGGATCGAAACTGACAGCATGGGTGAAATTGAAGTTCCTTCGGACCGCTATTACGGAGCCCAAACCGCGAGGTCGCTCATCCACTTTGACATAGGAACAGAAACCATGCCTCGAGAAATTATACGAGGCATGGGCATTCTAAAAAAAGCTTCAGCACTTGTTAATTCAGAATTAGGCCTTTTACCAAAAGATAAAAAAGACCTTATCATCCAATCCGCTGATGAAGTGATCGCTGGAACTCTGGATGATCATTTCCCTCTCCGCGTGTGGCAAACAGGAAGTGGGACTCAATCTAACATGAATACTAACGAAGTCATCGCTAATCGAGCTATCGAAATTGCAGGAGGGCAGTTGGGATCAAAAGATCCCATCCACCCAAATGATCATGTCAATATGGGGCAATCTTCCAATGATACATTCCCCACCGCCATGCATATTGCCGCGGTCGAAAGAATTAACGATCACCTACTACCGGAACTTACGCGACTGCATGACTCGATTAAAAAAAAATGTTCCGAATTTCAAGGCATTATTAAAATTGGGCGAACTCATTTAATGGACGCAACGCCTCTTACTCTTGAGCAAGAATTCAGTGGCTATGCACAACAATTAATTAATGGGATCGAAAGGGTAGAGGGTTGCCTTCCTAGACTCAGCCAAATAGCACTTGGTGGTACAGCCGTAGGAACTGGACTCAACTCGCACCGTGATTTTGCGGTGAACGTGGCAAAAAAAATTAGTTCGCTCACAAAACGAGATTTCATAACAGCGCCCAATAAGTTTGAATCGCTCGCCGCACATGATGCTGTGGTCGAGGCCAGTGGCGTGATGAAAACACTTGCCTGCTCTCTCATGAAAATCGCTAACGATATAAGGTGGCTTGGATCTGGACCTCGATGCAGCATAGGTGAGTTAACTCTACCAGCGAACGAACCGGGAAGTTCAATTATGCCAGGCAAGGTTAACCCTACGCAATCTGAAGCAATGACGATGGTTGCAGCTCAGGTAATTGGTAATGACACGGCAATCGCTGTTGGCGGTTCTTCTGGTAATTTTGAACTTAATGTATTTAAACCGATGATGATCTATAATTTACTTCAGTCTATTCGGCTACTTGGCGATTCATGCCGTTCTTTTAACGAACATTGTATTTCGGGAATCAAGCCTAATAAACCACAGATTGAAGCACACTTAAAAAACTCTCTAATGCTAGTAACCGCACTCAACCCGCACATCGGATATGACAATGCAGCTAAAGTAGCTAAAAAAGCATACCAAGAAAATACCACTCTTAAAGAAGCGGCTATTGCTCTTAAATTGCTTACCTCTGAGGAGTTTGATGATAAAGTCCGACCTGAAAAAATGACCGGCCCTAAATAACAACAGGGCGGTAAAGGGGACTTTAGTTTTTGTGGCAACCTTCCATGTAAAAAAACATTTTTTCTACACAACGTAATGCATTTTTTTGAATTCTAGGATCGAGTTCAATGATATTTGAAGGATTTGGTTTTTCAAGCGCATGAAGAATATGCTCTAAAGAATTTGCTTTCATATATCGGCAAGTCATGCAGGTACCCACAAATTTCTTTTCGGGAAATTCTGACTCTAAAATACCCGTTAGCCCACACTCTGTTAGCAGGAAAAATTTTTTTCTCTCAGATCTACGCACATAATCAAGCATACCACTGGTTGAACCAACGTAGTCAGCCTTATCTGCCACACTCGGCCTGCATTCTGGGTGCACCAAAATTTTCACACCAGGAAAGTTTTGCCTTACTTGATCTACGCTTTCAGGCTGGTACTCTTCGTGGACATAGCAGGTTCCGTCATACAACTCTATGTCTTTTCGCACTCCATTTTTCTTTGCATAATTTTTTATATTTTCGCCCATCAACCGATCTGGTAAAAAATAAATCTGATCATTTTAGCAGGAATAAAAAAATTATTATCACTCTTCTAAAAAAGATAAAACAACGAAGCATTACTATTTATAGTAATAATAAAAAATATTTTGCTC
>JBGTUV010000039.1:0-8699 GCA_041938985.1 Candidatus Nitromaritima sp.
TGTTGGATCCCTGAATAAAAAGGCGCGGTATAGCTTTTCTGCATGGTGATAACCTGAGGATGAAATATCATAATGACATCCGGATATACTAATTCACCGCGGTCATAAATGCGTTCTGTGCCAACTCTACAATAACTCTCAGCGGGTGCCATTCTCTTTTCTGCTCCAAAGAATGGATTCGAAATAGAGAACTTGCCGTCCCGATTGGCTGCCATAGCCAAAAGATGCGCAGCAGTTACTGCTCCTTGACCCCCCAAACCAGAAATACGAATATTCATCCTTGGCATAACTTACTCCTGTCTCTCTATTATGAGTTAACCAACTTTTGCTGCTTTAGCAGCTTCCTTAGCAGCTTTTTTTCTAACCTTGGTCTCAGCCTTAATAGAATCGATAAGCTTCTGGGCTTCTTCAGTAACATACTCCTTCTGAACAAATCGACCACCTATAGTCTCTGAGTCCTTCATCTCATCCAATCCCTCCATACTCTGTTTTCCAATTTCAAGAATACACGGAGTATAAAGCTGAACAAATGTCGGCCCAATTTCTCGCGCCACGTATACGGCATTTTTGATAGCTTCTTCAACTCGATTAGGCTTACTTACCGTCAACATAGCAACATAAGCACAGCCTGCTTCTCTCGCAATTTCGGCAAGTCGAACCTTATCGAAACTTTTACCTTTTGGGGCCATCTTGGCAACAAAACCTTTCTGCATCAGGCCACTTTCCTGGCCACCTGTATTCGCATAGAGCTCATTATCAAAACAAATTGTGGTGAACTTTTCCTGGCGAAACCAAGATTGCATTGTCATATCTAGACCAATGTCAACCGTCGCTCCATCACCAGCCAAAACCACTACATCTTTTTCTACGTCTGGGAAACGCGCCTTCAAAGTACGCTTCAAACCAGAAGCAATAGCATTCTGATTTCCAAAAAGCGAGTGAATGTTCTGAACCGCTACATGCGGGAACACCAGACTGGTGCAACCGGTAGAACCAACAAACACAGTATCCTCAGGAGCGGGTAAGCTAGCTAGAATATAACGAAAGGCAATAGACTCCGGACAACCGGCACACAAGGAATGCTGCTCGATCAATTCTTTGGAGGAACCAATGTCCTTCCAGCCTCTATCCTGCTTGCCATAAGTTGCGTTCTCAACTAGTTCCTGATACTCAGGAGGCATAATGTCGGCAAATTCATCACAGAGTTGAATTTTTTCTTTACTCATTAGAAAACCCCTTTAAATTAAAATCCCGAATCGGGAATTAAATAACTATCATAAGTTAAAATATAGTCAAAAAAACCTAGCCGCGACTCGCCAAGGTATCAACTTTCATTCCAAGGTGTTGCTTGATTTCATCTCTAATAACCTCGGATGGCATAGTCATTCCACCGGCAACATGAGGTCCGACATAAACTCTATCGTTATCGGGTATGATAGCCTTGATCTCACGTGCCAACCAGCCAGACACATTAAACTCTGGAACAAATATATGTTTGGCATTCTTGGTTACCTGACGAATCTCTTCTGTTGGGAACGGACGGATGGTTTTAATTTTAACCAGACCCACCTTGATTCCTTCTGCTTCCAGAAGTCGTATCGCTTCACGACTCTGCGAAACAGCAGTACCAGAAGAAACAACTAAGATCTCCCGATCTGTATTAATTTCATCTATCAACCCGCCAAGCAAAGCGATAGTGTGCTTTCGTGAGCGCTCAACGGCAGCGTGTACTTCTTGTTGCCAGGAAGCGTGGGTAGCATAACTGATGTAATTAGATTTCATAACAAAAGGATCACGCATCATTCGAATCGGTGCGCTTTCCATATCCATAACCGTAACCGGAGATTTATATGGATCGTAAGGAGTCAAACACAGATCTTCAGAAGGTAACTGAACCGTATCCTTCGTGTGAGTTACGAAAAAACCATCACAGCAGGTTGCTATTGGGACATGAACATCAGGTTGCTCAGCAACGATAAAGCCCTTTAAAATAAAATCAAATAGATCCTGTGCTGTTTCAGCATGCCAGACCAGCATTCCGGTTTCTAACAGGTAATGCATCTCAAGAGTGTCTGGTTGAATACTCAACGGTGAATTGACACCACGACAAGTCACACATACCTGAATAGGTAAACGGGAACCCGCCCACATTGGAAAATTTTCCATAGCTCGCAAAGTTCCAGGGCCGGCAGTTGTCGTAAATACGCGGTGTCCACCAAACGCAGCTCCCGCACATTGTCCCATTACCGCAAACTCACTCTCTCCACGAAAATATTCATCCAAGTATCCTTCTGCATAGAGCTCACCAATCAGTGCAGCTGCCTCACTTTGAGGAGTAATCGGATAAGCCACAGAGGTACCAACGCTTGAGCGCCTAATAGCTTCTTTTATGACCTCACTACCCGTAAAGAAAACTGGTTTTTGTTCTGAGTTGTAAAAAATGTCGTTAACATCCGTGTAAGTCTGACCCTTTGCATTCTGTTGGCCTAGCTTTACATGTTCCGACGCGATGATTCTTTTTTCTGTACTGACTGGCTTATTCATAAATTTACTCCTAGATAAAAGAGCATATGTAAATTAAGTTAAAATTAAAAACACTTTTAAACAAAACGGTAAAACTATTTACCTAGCATTTTCGTATTCTTCAATCACCGCAGCCGAGGCAACCAAGCCGTTCCTGTCCATCTTAAACTGTGTAAATGTTGCAGCTTGCGACTTAACTCCTTGAGATTTTAATTTCTTAACTGCTTCTGTAATCTTTTTAATTTTCTCCGCACTTGCATCTCGAAACGACATGCAAGCATCTTCGTGTCCTGCCTGAGCACACATCGCCATTGTATAACAATTTGTGCCCCCACGTATAATTTTTAGAGCCAAATTAGCCTGATGACAATGAACCCCGACAAAAATACATGCATCAATCTTGTTATGCCAGATAGTCAAATTAGGGTGATTTGGGTTGATTTCTACCTCGTATTGGATTTTAGGATATTTGGGGCGGTAATCTGCCATAGGAATCAACCGCATAGGCGCTTCATCCGCCAATTCCTTAATTGCCGCAGCCTTTTCGGCAACGTGGTCATTCCATTTCCATAGAACCAATGGTCCTGGGAAAATTGTCGGAACTTTAGCTTCTAAAATCTTCTTGGCGCAATGCTCATATGCCCCTTCTTCTGGAACTATTGTACCTTCTATATGTGCTTCTCCGGGGTCTGGTAAAACAATGCCCATTGAAGCTGCCGAAGGCGGAAGAAACGCCTCTGGACCAGCTAAAACCTTGTAGTCACTCATCCTGTTAATCCCTTTGATTTACGTGAAAAGTTACATTTCATCTTTCGTTTAGAACGGAGAACTATACCACTTCATTGGAAAAGGTGTCAAACCATTTTAACTAAAGGCGCTTGCCCTCAGTTTTAGCCAAAGCTGTACCACCAGTGAATCCATGTTATAACTTCAGCCCACCCAAAAAAGATTATACTTACATTTAAGATTTAAAGGTCTCGGTTCCTCCATTACTTATTGGATTTAAAATAGTGCCCTGATTATGCACGAGAAAACCAAAACATCATAACCACACCCCAATTTTCAATGCTTAGTTGTTTAGCTGCTGGTAAAAAGCCGGAGAAAGCGAGCCTTATTCTGGAGAGACTGCATATGTTCTTTTGCTTTCATAACTCTAGACGCAAAATATGGGAATTTTTTTAGAAGTGGTTTCTATATCACTAAGCTTCTAATTTTAATGCACTAGCTTTTATCCCGAGTAATCCACACCAAAAGCTAACCTAATCTCCAGAAAAAATGAACTCATTTTCAAAGCTCTGCGAAGAAAGTTTCACGCGAGTATGTTCAATAAAAATAATATGTTATAATTTATTTCGTTTAGGATCGAAAAATTAACATACCAGTTATGAAGATTTGTCCCATCAATTAACCATGCAAAAAGTCGAAATATTCACTGATGGGGCCTGTAGAGGAAACCCTGGACCTGGGGGTTATGGTTCTATTATTAGAACCAACGGACAAGAAAATGAGCTGAGTGGTTCGGTAGAACGCACGACCAACAATATCATGGAGCTCACCGCAGCGGTCGTTGCCTTGAAGCAATTGACGGAACCCTCTGAAGTGGTCTTGACCTCCGATTCGCAATATTTGGTAAAGGGAATGACTCAATGGATCAAAGGGTGGATAAAAAAAAATTGGACCACTTCAGCTAAGCAGCCCGTAAAAAATAAAGACATCTGGATAGAACTTGAACGGCTAAGCAAAATACATAAAATTTCCTGGAAATGGGTTCGGGGTCACCAAGGACATGCAGAAAACGAACGTTGCGATCTCCTGGCCAACATGGCTGTGGATAAAATGAATAGCTAAAGTCTAAATATGTTTGTTTAAAAATATAATTAAATTTGAATAAAGAAAGTCATTGCATAACAGTTTGATATTGTCTAAGGCCAAGTTTAATAAGGTAATTAGAAATGCTAACTCGTTTTAACCAAACACAAAGGCTTCCCTCTAAGAAGTCAATAAGTAAAAGAATTCTCTTAATAACCGTGTTTGCAGTTCCCCTGGTTTTCACTTCCTGCTCTATATTTAAGCCAAAACCAGATAACTCGGCAAGAGGAAACATAGAACAAATCTACAAATCCCAGCGAGCAAAAAAACCTGATCTCTCAAGACAATGGCCATCTAGCAAAAATCCTCCTTTTTGGTACCGAGAAAAACGGCTAGCTCCTAAGGCAGTAGTTCCTGAATCAAAATCATCCGAATTCCACTCCAACCACGCCCAGTCTCTTCTTTCCAAAAATTTTTTCAAAGCACCTGAAATTTTTATTGATGACCTGGATCAAACATCTCTCAGAAAGGTAATTCTAAATCAATTAAAACCAATGGAATTTACCGACCCTGCAAAAGTAGAACGTTTGGGCGACCTCATGGTAACAAACGGATGGTTAAAACAAACTCTTACATCTTTTTTGAGTTTGATGAATGAAAATCTTCCACCCTCCGAGTTCACCCAGCGCCTCCGCGAGGAGTTTGTTATCCATCGTGTGGGCAAGGGGAAGCGTAAACAGGTTCTTTTTACGGGATACTATGCACCGATGATGCGAGCAAGTCGGGTAAGAACAGTAAAATACCGCTATCCAATTTATAAAATTCCAGAATCTTCTCCAAGACCCCAGCTTATTGGACACAGCAAAAACTATGAAATTCAAGAATCATCCGTTCCTAATTCTGAGGCATGGCGCAATTACACACGAAAGCAAATCGACGGAGATGGAATCCTTACGGGCAGAGGACTAGAAATTGCTTGGCTTGAAAATGATGTCGATCGATTTTTTTTACATATTCAAGGATCAGGACAACTCCTTTTCCTTGATGGAACATCAGTTGGAGCACATTTTGCAGGAGTCAACAATTATAAGTTTGGCGGTCTAGGTAAACGCATGATCAAAGATGGAATCATTGACCTCGCCCAAGGGTCAATGCAAGGAATTAAAAAATACTTCAGAGAACACCCAGAAGATATCGAAAAATATTTTTTCTACAACAAACGCTATGTCTTTTTTAAACTGTCGAACGAAGGCAACCCACGTGGTTCTGGAGGGGGAGAACTCTTGGGAGGCCGATCCATAGCCACTGACAAAAAAGTTTATCCTGCAGGGGGTCTCGCCTTCGTAAAATTACGCAAACCCATTCTCGACAACAAAAACGAAATCGTTCAATGGAAAAGTTTCTCTCGGTTCGTAGTTGATCAGGATACCGGTGACGCAATTCGTGGAAAAGGAAGGGCTGATTTTTATTTTGGAATGGGTGACCGTGCCGGAGCCAAGGCGGGACATTTCCACGAATGGGGGGATGTTTTCTACATCGTCAAGAGATTCCACCCCAAGAAAAGCAACTCTTGACCCATCACGCACTAAAAAAAACTTTCAAACATTTAGATTGTGATGCTACTTCCTTTATAACTTGCCACTTAACACACCCCGTGCCGCCCAGTAGCGGGGCATTTATTTTATATAGACACCTTGTTCGTTCTGATTTCTCTTGCTGCAAGAAAAAAAATCTTGACAGGAAGAATGAAGATTTGTTTAGGGCCTAAGCTGAAGTTGAGACACTTCAGCACCTTGCAGCCCTGTGGTTTGTTGGATGAGGTGAATCACACTCGCATCCATCATCTCCATCAATGGTCCGGGATACAATCCAATACACAATACGAGGATAGCCAATGGAATCAGCGTAGCCAATTCCCGATTCGATAAATCTGGGAGCACTTTGGCGGCTTCTGTCGATGGCTCTCCCAACACCAGCCTTTGGACCATCCACAACATATATGCGGCAGCTAAAAGAATACCGCCCATAGAGATAAGAACCATGGCAAAGCTGACATAGGAAGTTCCTACTAAGACTAAAAATTCGCCAATGAAATTACAGGTGCCTGGTAGCCCAAAGGCGGCGACTGAAAACAAAATGAACAATGCAACAAATCTTGGCATGGGTTTATGCAAGCCGCCGTAGTCAGAAATCGCTCGACTGTGAGTGCGGTCGTACAATTGTCCAACAGCAATAAATAAGGCTGCAGTAGTAATCCCGTGATTAAACATTTGCAAGACGGCCCCCTGGATACCTTGGCTATTGAACACAAAAATTCCGAGAGTAACAAAACCCATGTGGGAAACTGAAGAATAGGCCACGAGCTTTTTGATATCAGTCTGTGCTAAAGCCATGAGCCCACCGTAAATAATGGCTATGACCGATAACCACAAAATATATGGGGCGAAATTCGCCGAAGCCTCTGGAAACATCGGCAAACAAAAACGCAAAAACCCATATCCCCCCATTTTCAACAGCACCCCAGCCAGAATCACACTGCCAGCCGTAGGGGCTTCGGAGTGCGCGTCAGGGAGCCACGTATGAAAGGGAACCATTGGCATTTTTATGGCAAAAGCCAGAAAGAACGCCAGGAATAACCAGTATTGAGTAGAGGTGTTAAATGCATAATCTGATAACGTCACTAGATCAAATGTTTGTCCACCCTGAACATGGAGGCCCAATATGGCCAATAAGAGAAGAAGGCCACCGCCAAAGTTATACAGGGCAAATTTTAATCCAGCAGAGCTTCGACCCGGACCTCCCCATACCACCATCAAAAAGTACGCACACACCATCGTAAGTTCCCAAAAAATATAGAAGAACACCAAATCTAGCGAAAGAAATACACCAAGTGTGGCTGTCTCCAACAAGAGAATGAGGATCATAAAAACATGCTGATTTGTTTTGACAGTGTCCCAAGAGCACAAAATGGCAATAGGAGTCAGTAAAGCAGTCAGGACGACCATGAGAAGGCTGATGCCGTCAATACCCAAGGCATACTGAACCTTTAGCGTTGGCATTAATTCGAATCGTTCAACAAATTGCATATCAGCTGTTGTAAAATCGAACTGCACCCAGATGATTACCGACAAGCCAAAGGTGAGAAGGGTGCTGGCCAAGGCGACACGATTGACCATTTCTCGGTCTCGGATACAGCATAAGGCTCCAATTCCCAAGGCGGGAAGTACAAGCAGCCAACTCAGAAGGTGATTTGAAAGCATCGAATCAATAAACCCTTAAGTTCCATAAAAATTTCGACAATCTCGCATTTAGCTCAAGATATAAAGAAGGCCCATGGTAAACACGAAACCAAAAATCAAAAAAAGAATGTTGTTCCCAATAACGCGTGATTTGGTTAAGGCTAATATGTCCCCCAAGACCATGGTCTGACGACTGAACTTTTCCATACTCTGTTGCATTTCTCTCGTCTCAGCGGATCGAGAGAACCATTTGGCCAACCGGATGGTGGGATTTACGATATACGCATCATAGATTTCATCAACATAGAATTTATTCCAGAATAGGACATACAGCCACGCCTTCCTTTCGTCTGCCCTGGCTGCCTGATGCCGAATTTGAGTTTGTGAATAGGCAAAAGCCCAACCGGCGATAGCCACTCCTAAAGAAACCAAAAACCAAATCTGAAAACTCGCCTCACCAGACCCTTCAAGCAACGAAACACTTGGAAGTGCCAAACCTTGAGCCAGGAAACCTGCGAACCAATTCCAAAACATGGTCAGCATGATCCCTAACAAGAGAGTAGTTATGAGAAGACCAATCAAAATGGAACTATTGACAAACTTTGGCTGAATGGAATGATTCTCAGAATTAGGCTGCTCTGAAGTCGGCCAATAGGTTTTAGGGCCCTGAATGAATAACGACGTAATGCTTCGGAAAAGATAAACGGAAGTTACAAAAACCGTGATCAAGCCAATGACCCGGAAACCGATTGTTGCAGAGGCAAACCCCGTAACTCCCCACAAATATTCATACGAACCAGAAAATAAAATAAAGGGTGGCAGGCAAGCTAATAGCAAAGCTCCTATATGCAAAACTCCCATGCCATGAGGCGAGTGATGTGCATGTTCTCTGTTCCCATGACCCGGTTCTACTGATCGAAGCGCATTGCCAGTGGACAGGAAAAAAAAGGCCTTATAACAACCATGTGCAAGCAGGTGAAAAATGGCTACTACAAACGCCCCTAACCCACAAGTCATGATCATAAAGCCGATTTGGCTGATAGTGGAATACGCTAAAATCTTTTTAATATCTGACTGGGTCAGAGAAACAATGCCGGCAAACACTGCTGTCGCGGCTCCAATCACCGC
>JBGTUV010000040.1:0-8661 GCA_041938985.1 Candidatus Nitromaritima sp.
CCCAACGTGGCTTTTTTTATCAATCGCTGGAATCTAATTCTAGGGCGATGGGATTATACGGATGAGGGAATTCTTGACAGGACTCATCTCAAATTTTTTACCCTTTTGACGTCGAAACGATTGATTGAAGATACAGGATACCAGATTCACAAAATAGTTCCTCAAATGCCCATAATTCATTCTCCAGTGAAACGCGCAATCTTTAACTTTTTTATGAATCGCTGGCCTGGAATATTTGCCATTGGATGGATTTTTGAGACATCATTTGTTTCTGGTACAAGAAGCTAAAACTCTTTACGAATCGCTAATGGAAGTTTAGAGAGTAAAAGTTTTTATCGTCTCCCGTTTAACAATCTATTCCTTTAAGTTTTCTTCCGGCATCTGGTATCCATTGCCAGCAAAAGCCTCACCAAGTGAATAAAGCTTAGGGAAAGCAACGTGGCACATAGTACGACTCACCTTATATCGTCAGGCGAATAGAAGGTTAGGCTCTGCTGGAGCGGGAAATAGCGTTAACAGGAGTAGTAATTCGGGGGAAATTAATACTCCGGCATTTGTATGCCATATGAATTTGAGTCGACTTGTCCTTTTAAAAGATTATAACGACTATGTGGTTTACTTGTGAGGACTGACCTTCTGAATGAATACTTTGTATCCCAACATACAAAACAGGCCAACCACGGCAATAAAGAAAGATCCAGCTGAAACTTGGCCTACAAGACCCACGGTTTCTTTAGCAATGCCGGTAGATCCCATGCCAGGTGCCAGAAAACCGGCCAAAAACCAGAATAGGCCGTAACCGATAGAACCCAGACCACTCATCAAAGAAATATAAGTTTGCAAAAGTGGTGGGAAGGCCAGTCCCGCGGCAATCAAAGACAGAACTATACTGATGACTCCCATGGTTTGGGAGTGAAGGTGGGCTCTTTTCATATAGACCCAAGATTTAGCAGATACTTTATCTGCTTTATTTTGATCACCGTTATATTTTTCTTTCAGGACAGAAGTAGCGTCTTCCTTAAACTTGTCCTTAAAAGAATCTTCACAGCACCCAAATCCCAGCCCCATTAATCCGCCGAGCAAAATAGCTAGCATGGCAAAGGCCAAACCAAACCTGATATGTTTCAAGTCCATTTTTTTAACTCGAGAAGGGTTTTTTGAAAATTAGCATTTAAACTAATAAAATAAAGTGCTTAGTATTAAGGTAAACCCGCAGTTCAAATAAAAATATTTTTTTAAATAATTTTAAAAGATAACTTGATGGATATGTCATCTATCAAGCAAGCTTTTTTTGCTGATGTACAATGCCATCGCAAAAAGATTGGACCCGAACCCGGACAGCCAGAGGAACCAATCCATGTGGCCGAAAACACCAAATAAAAAAGCGATATACACAAAGTTTCGGCTTGCAAGATGCTGGATCAAATCGTAAATCCATGTTCCATGAAAGAAGGAGCCTTTCCCCCCTTTTGGAAAATATATAAAGTAGAAAATCAAGCTTCCTCCAACACCCAATAAAGTATAAGGGATCAATGCATGCGAGAACCCACTATTCATTGCCATTCCAATCATGATGCCGGTAAAGGCAAAAACGTTATTTAAATTGTCACAAGTTGTGTCGAGCGTATCACCAAAATCCGACTCCATGAACTTTAGTCTCGCTACATCACCGTCACAACAGTCCCAAATGGCAGTCCCCACAAAAGCCAGTCCTCCTAGCAAACCACCCCAATAGCTACCCTGAGCAAATTGCCAGGCTGACAAAAGACCGATAACAAGGCCAAATAGGGTTAGTGCATTCGGTGTGATAGAGGTCTTCACTAGTAAGGAGGATATTTTAAGGGAGAAATAGGAGTTAACCCAAAAGTCCATAAATTGGCTGTAATAATGCTTATGTAGATTGATAAAAGTTTTCTCAGTTTGGCGGGCGGTTGGTTCGTCCTCTACTAATTTAGCAAAATGCTTGGGGCCATCTAGGGTGATCACATTGCCCAACCTCTGGGCGTTAAGATCTTTAATGTAGTTTTTAAGTGCTTCCAATTTAGATGAGGGAGAGAGAAAGATATTACCCAGTTTAATTTGGGGACCTTCCAAGCCCACGATTACATCTTGTTCAAACACCCCTTCTTGGATTGATTGCTCAATAAAGTCCTGAATAGTAGTTGCGGTGACAACCATATTACCGTTCATCAGTAAAAAATTTTGAGATCCAATAAGAGACTGAATATGTTGCCAAATTTCTTGATCTTTGTTTTCTGCTTGTTCATGCCAAGTGATTTCCGCCTGAAATCTGGAATCATTGGCCATGTTTTCTTCGGTCTTCTCTCGAATATCGTCCATTGATCCTTGAGAAAGAATGGTAATTTCATTCAAACCAGCCCGTTGTAGAGTTAAAATCAATCGCTCAAGCATTTTAATGCCAGCAAAACCTCTTTGAAGCAAAGCAGGATATTGTCCGGAACAAGGGGGTAATAAAACTATTGCTAGCTTAACAAACTTCATGACATATTTTTCCTGGGCTAAATTTTTAATCTTGTTGGTATAAAATTTAAAGAACAATCAATAACTTAATAGACCTTTTTGGAGTTAAGTTTTCGATTTCTCTTAATCTATAGATTGTTTAATTCTTCTTTAAGTCTGAATTTTATCAGGTTAGTGTTGGGAGTTAAGCCAGCCTATTTTTGATAGAGTACCAAATTACAAGGGAGGGGGACTACTTTCCAAATGACCGCACGTATAAAATAACATGCCACGCCTCATCCTCGGTTAATGTAAGTGGGGCAAGTTGTACCATATGTAAGGAGGTATCTTTTTAGGGTAAAGTATTTATATTCTATAACGATAGATGTATATATAAATAATATTTCGAAATAATGTAGTAAGGTATAGCGGTTAAAATGGCTAACCCAAAACCTTTCAAGTTGCACTAGAATAGATCCACTGAAATCGACTATTAAGGAAAATATCTATGAAAAAATATCGTGTAAGATTGCTAGCATTTGCCACTGCTGCAGGGTTGATATTTTTATTGAATCAGGGAAACTTGGAAGCCCAAGAAGAGGTTACAGAGGAAGAAAAGGTCGAAGAAAAAGCATCAAGCGAAGAGCCGAAGCCCGTGAAGAAGGTGAAAAAAGATCTTATGTTTCACCTAGACCCGTTCATTGTGAATTTGGCTAAAAGTGGAGGGAACCGGTTTTTGAAGGTGACGGTTTCTTTAGAGATGAGCGGTCCTAAAGTTCGCCTTGAATTAAAAAAAAATATTCAAAAAATTACTGATTCCATTCTTTTGCTGTTGAGCACCAAAGTATTTGAAGATGTTTATTCTGTTCAAGGAAAATTTACACTTAAGGGGGAAATCACAACCCGAGTAAATCAATTTTTAACCACAGGGCAGGTAAAGGGAGCTTACTTTACAGAATTTATTATTCAGTAGTGCTATATGTAAATATTCGTTAATTTGAAGCGCAACGAAATCCATTTCCTGCTGCTTGTAGTTGAAAATGCGATTCCCTGCGGTTGGCTGATCGCATTTCTGAAACTTTTTGGTTCCAGGCCCCACCCCGATATATTTTATGAGTAATAGATGCGGCTCCTGCACAGACGCCAGCGCAGGTGTCTAATTCAGGACGAGGTCCCGGTGGATCTTTCTTAGGGCTGACCATGTAGTAGTTTTTTTCGACATCCAACCAATCTTGAACCCATTCACTAACATTACCTGACATGTCGTGCAGGCCAAACGGATTGGGTGGGAATGACCCGACCGGAGCGGTGTGCTTGAATCCATCCGATACACGCGGTTCCCGAATATTCATTTCACATGTGCTATCACAGAAATTCCCCTCTTTCCCAGTCACTTTGTTGCCCCAATAAAATTCTGTTTGTGTCCCTCCGCGGGCTGCATATTCCCATTCGGCTTCACTAGGCAATCGAAGTCCCATTTTTTTGCAATAATCCCGAGCGTCTAACCAACTAGCACTGTCTACCGGATGGTCAGCACCTACATTTTCAGAAGGATTGACTTTCATAACGGCTTGATAATTTTTTTGCCTGACCTCGTATTTACTTAACTTGAATGAAGATATACAGATTTCGTGTACCGGGAGCTCATCTGGATCTCCTACCTTACTCCCCATTTGAAAACATCCAGCTTTTATTGAAACCATTTCTTCTTTCGGTTTGACATTTGTTGAAGAAATAAGTTTTTTCTTAACTTGGGATTTTAAAACCATAATTTTTTCCCTTGTAGCCGCAGGAATTCCAAAATATTTGATCCGGTTTTTGCTTTTTGACAGAAGTTTCATTTTACCTGTTTTCTTAAAGTACACACGGTAATGAGGAACAGGTTCAGCTGGATCTCCTTTCACAAACTTACTAAACTCATCGTTTTCCTGCTGTGCGGATTTATCTATGACCATTACTGTTTCGTCAACCAATTCTGCGTTAAGGGGATTAGGATCTCCGTCCATATAGACGAGAATATCACGACCTTTTGCAACAGGTAGTTTGAGAAGGTCATTCAGGAGAGACAATGCTTCGTTCAACTTGTTTAATTTTATTTTCACCTCCGCCAACTCGCGGGTGGCCAAGTAATTGCCCGGTTGTACTTCCAGCACTTTTTTAAAAAAGTCTTCAGCAGCCTTATATTCACCCGTGACCAAAGCCTTATTTCCCAATTTCATTAGCCTCGAGTTTTCGTTTGCTTGGCTTAAATTCACAAAGATTGAAAAAAATAAAAACTGGAATAATACGAAAATCACAAATGATTGGAGTGGTCTTGCCATGGGGTCGCTTTTTCCTCACAGTGTAATAAAGGGTAGAGCAGGGTCTGATTTAGATTAAAATATATTCTAGAAGCAAAATCAATATTTGGTGCGAATTAAATATATTTCAATAGCTTATTTTGATAGGGGGAAATTACCTTTTAACTATGCATTAGAGGGGGTATGGGAAAGTGTTTTTAACGGTTGGTCTTAAAAAACTGAGTTTAAGCTAGATTTGATGATAGTGTTCAAAATTAAATAATAAAGGATGGATGGATTATAACCCATTGAAAATAATATGACTTATCTGCGATTGCATCGATTTGGCTAAGGGTTGGCAGCACATTAATAAATCTTAACACAATATTAACGGATTTTTAATTTTCAACGGTTACAATCGGTATCCTTAGATTTTACTAGAGGTTGAGATCACCGCATTTAGATTGATATATCTTTGATTTATTTGTTATTTTATAGTTTTGCTTAGGTCTTGATCAGTGTTTAATATATTAAAACGAGGTACGAAATAGAGATGCTTCACCCAGTTAAAGTTTACGATCCATCTGGAAAATTAAAAAAAGTTATTTCCCAAAAGATTCTAAATAGAAGGTCGGATGAAATATGTCTTAACCCTACTCTTTTTAGTAAGCAAACCAAAGGGAGAAAAAAAAAGGTCCAACCAATCTAGAAGAGATAATTTCCACTAGGAAAGGTCAAACTCTAACCACTTCGCCGTATTCGTCTCCTCTCGCCATTAATGTGAAGCTTTAGTTTCTGTTATGCCCTTCATGTGTTGCTATGTTGAAACTGAGCGGATTTTGCTCGTCAAATGAATATTTTAGCATCAACAGGCGTATCCGGGTAGGAAGTGTGTTGCAAGTGAGATACTGAAAACCTTATCCCTAGCCCTCAATAGTAGTTTTTTTTAAATTAAAAGCCTTAGCTAGTCAAACTCGTGAGCCATTCGAATGGCTTTAATATGGGCATATATGTTTTGTCCTGATTGAAGGTTGAGGTGGAATAACGATTTTCTGGTAATTGATGCCAAAAGAGGGCAACCGATATCAAGTTTGACATCAACCTTACACTCATCGTCGACGCTGGGACGTGTTTCAATTACCTGGGCAGGTAAAACGTTGAGCACGCTAGTTTGGTTTTCGATTGGTGCGACTGCTAAGGTCACGTCTTCTGCTCGGATATGAATACGCAATCGGTCCCCGGGGGAAACATCACGTCGAGGTACATAGAGGGTATGAGCATTAAACTTAAGTACGGTTAGTTGGAACTCTTTATCTTGCCGGACCACAGTGGTATCCAAAACGGTGCCAACCAATGTGTGTCCAAGATGTCTTCCGAGGTCGGGATGGGAGAGCACGTCTTCTACTGTCCCTGCAGCAACTATTATTCCCCGGTCCATCAGCAACATAGTATCTACGAGTTGTAGTACTTCATTTAGGGAGTGCGTGACGTAAAAGATTGGGATGTTAAGCTCGGATTGCATTCGTTGAAAGTAAGGAAGAATTTCTTGTTTACGTTTTGTATCCAATGCTGCCAATGGTTCGTCCATTAGTAGTAGGCGTGGGCGAGTCAGAAGTGCTCGTGCCAATGCTACGCGCTGTTTTTCTCCACCAGAAAGGTTACGGGGATATCGACTTAGAAAGGTCTCCAAGCCCATAATCTCAACGATCTGGCTAAAAAGAAAATTACCGTTTTGTGGAGTGTGGCGCTTAAGCCCATAACGGAGATTTCCTTCAACATTCAAATGAGGGAACAGGCGCATTTCCTGAAAAACATAACCAATTTTTCTTTCATGGGCCGGAATGAAAATCCCCTTCCTTTCATCCTGCCACGTTTCGTCGCCGATCTGTAAAAATCCTTCAGGCGCACGCTCTAAACCAGATATACAACGCAAAAATGAAGTTTTCCCGCTACCCGACGGCCCAAACAGCACAGTGAATCCATGAACTGGAATCTCGATTTCAACTTTAAGTGTAAATTCATCCAACGCTAGCTTGAACTTGGCAGATAAGAGATTCATGACACGTGAACAGGTAATTTTCGGTTGATATAATAAACGGTGAGTAAGACCAGAAAGGTAAACGACAGTAAGCCTGCGGATAATAAATGGGCGTGGCTGTAGTCTAGAGTTTCCACTCGGTCGTAGATTTCAATAGACAGCACTTTTGTTTTTCCCGGAATGCTGCCACCAACCATAAGGACAACACCAAACTCACCAAGAGTGTGGGCGAATCCTAATACGATAGCAGTAATGTATCCGCGTAAAGCCATTGGGCTGGCGACGGTCCAGAAGGCGTCCCATTTCGAAGCACCCAATGTCCATGCTGCTTCCAGGGGATCTTTCCCGATTGCTTCAAATGCGTTGTAAAGTGGTTGGACTACAAATGGTAGGGAGTAAAAGGTAGAGGCGATCACAAGACCCGTAAAGGTGAACGACAAAGGGGAACCGGACATTGCTTCAACAGGTTTTCCGATCCATCCATTTGGGCCAAGAATAATTAGTAGATAAAACCCGAGCACCGTAGGAGGTAAAACGAGGGGTAATGCAACGACAGCTTCAAAAGCTGGACGAAACCGAGTACGAGTGTGGGCAAGCCACCAGGCAATCGGGACACCAATTACCAGTAACACCAGCACGGTGACCGCGGCAAGCTGTAATGTTAAAAAAATGGGCTGATAGTCAAGACTTGAAATATTCATGGTATTTTAGAAATTGAGCGGTTGTTAGATAGATTGCTAGGGTAATTCGTAGCCATGTTTTTTAATGGTTTGCTTTGCTTGGTCGCTCTTCAAAAAGCGCCACAGGTCCATCGCCCCGGTATTATTTTCCCCTCTTGTTAAAATAACGATGTCTTGTTTGATCGGGTCGTAATATTCACTAGGAATATCGATTCGTTTTCCTTTTTGGTTATTTTTTGGATCTAGAACCTGCGATAGCGCTACAAATCCCAACTCAGCATTTTTAGAAAATACAAAGTGAAATGTTTGACCAATATTTTCACCTTGTACCATAAATGGTTTAAGTAGATCCCACTGGCCAAGTTTTTTCAGTGTCTGGAGGGCGGCCTTACCATAAGGAGCCGTAGCTGGGTTAGCTATTGCTATATGGGAAAATTTTTTTTTACGTAATGTCGATTCCACACTTCCTGATATTAAATTCAGATTAGGGCTCCATAGTGTGATTTTCCCAAATGCGTAGCTATATTGAGTCCCGGAAACAGCTCTACCTTCTTGTATCAGCAACCGAGGCCTAAGGTCATCTGCTGCAAGAAAAATATCAAAAGGCGCACCATGAACTATTTGGGCGTAAAGCTTTCCAGTTGATCCCGAAATAATTATCACTTTATGGCCGGTTTTCTTTTCAAACTGTTTTACAACTGCCCTGAAAGGGTTGTGAAAATTTGTTGCTACAGCAGCCTGAATTTCATCGGCCTGGGCTATGGAATAGTATCCTGGACTAGTAAAACTCCAGAGAAAGAAAATAATGTAAAATAAGAGATTAAATTTTCTAGACATGGCCTTTTCTCGATGAAAAACTAGCTAGGCATAAAGTATTGTAAGGGTCTGATTATTTCGTTATATATATCAATATATAACGAAATAATCAAGTAGTTTGTCCTTGGGTGGCAATAAATAGGTTTTTGCATGAAATTTTCAGGTAAAACTGGTTATTTATTGCGACAGACAGCAACGCAGTGTTAACATTTTTTTGCTCAATTAAGCTAATGTTTTGTGGGTGATCCGATGAGCAATTCAACAGTTTCTTTCCTGCCGTCAACGAGATGTCTCCATATAGTGCTTGTGTTCACCATCTTGCTTTTCCCTCAAATTTCGCAGGCTATCGAAAGCAGAAAAATAGAAAAATTAATTGAAGGTGCGCAAT
>JBGTUV010000041.1:0-8537 GCA_041938985.1 Candidatus Nitromaritima sp.
TCCGGGCATTTGCAGTGGTCCCGGATGCACTCAGAAAGAATATACGCACTTTCATTTCATAGACCCCCCATGCCGTTTCTCAAATAACCATCCTCATTTATTATCAACCTATTTTTCATTATTCCTTTGACGGGATGGATGATTATATTGAACGTCAGAATCGATATTCATCTCTTTACGCGGAGGAAAAGAAACGGTTGAGTTGGGAAGTTAACTGGACCCATCTTTACATAAGACCGGTTTGGGCATTTATAAGAACTTACTTTTTTAGACAAGGGTTTAGGGAGGGATTTCTTGGTGTTTTTTTAGCTTTGGCAATGATGTTTTATACCTATCTTAAATATGCCAAAACCCGTTCAATACAATAAATATACTTATAAAATTGGGAATTTAAATTATTTTAAGATAATATATTTTCGTGACAAGGTAATAAGTTTTGGCTGATTTGTTGTTTCCCGCCTCATCCCTTTAGTGTCAGGGTCATAGGTACTCACCTTTAATCAAGGTCTTGAAAACTGAAAAAGTGGTTGATGTGAAAAACTATTTCTTGGTCGTTACTTTATTCGGAGTAAATTTTTGAATAAATCACAGTTGCTGATTTTGATGATTCCGGTAGTACTGTTTTCTCTCACTGCTCACGAATATTCTCATGGGAGAATAGCTTTTTTACTAGGTGACAATACGGCGCAGCGTTTGGGTCGACTCTCTTTTAATCCGCTTAAACATCTGGACCCAATAGGCACCTTGTTTTTTTATTTTATGGGTTTCGGTTGGGCAAAGCCGGTGCCTGTAGATCCAGGAAATTTTGATCACCCAAGAAGAGATATGATGTATGTCGCAATTGCCGGTCCTCTATGTAACTTGGCGCTCGCAGTAGCGTGTAGTTTTTTTATCCGGATTATTGAACCTTATGATAGCTGGGTTTTATTTACTTTGTTGAGTTTTGGGGTATACATCAATGTAGCGTTGGCCATTTTTAATTTATTGCCTATATTTCCATTGGATGGTTCAAGCGTTATCAAAGGATTAGTTCCTGTTTCTGTGGCTGCCCGACTCGGTGATATGGATCGTTATGGCGCTTTTTTACTTATGGGTGTCATTTTACTGGATCATTTTGCCCATACCGGAATACTTGGTGTTGTTCTATGGGTACCAATTATTACTGCCGTTCAGTTTTTATCTCAGGATGCGTTTCCTGATCTTTATAATGTTCTTAGGATAAGTTTTTCAACTATCAGTGGTTAGGTTAAAAAAATACTTATGGCAGGAAATAGAATTTTAAGTGGTATGCAGCCTTCAGGCCAGTTGCATTTGGGAAACTATCATGGCGCACTAAAAAACTGGGTTTCCATGCAGGACAGTTTTGACTGTTTTTTCTTCATCGCTGACTTGCATTCGCTTACAACATTATACGAAGACCCTCAACTTCTTAAAAAATATTCTTTTGAGGTGGCTGTTGACTGGTTGAGTTCGGGGTTGGATCCTGGAAAATGCACTTTGTTTGTGCAGTCTGAAATTCCTGAACACGCTGAATTACATCTGATTCTTTCCATGATGGTTCCGGTACCCTGGCTTGAGCGTAACCCTACCTATAAAGAAAAACAGGATGAAGTTAAAAACATAGATATGAGTTCTTATGGATTTTTGGGGTACCCGGTTTTGCAGACTGCTGACATCGTTCTTTACAAGGCAAATGCTGTTCCAGTAGGGATTGATCAAGTCCCTCACTTGGAACTTTCGCGGGAGATCATCCGTCGTTTTAATAAGTTGTATAAGAAAAAAGTGTTTATCGAACCTGAGGCTAAGATTTCAGATGTTCCCAAACTCAACGGGATCGATGGGCGTAAAATGAGCAAGAGTTATAATAATGCTATTTTTCTTTCGGACTCAGAAAAAGATATTACAAAAAAAGTTAAAGGCATGCTTACTGATCCTGCACGTGGAAGACGAGTTGATCCAGGTGATCCGGAGGCGTGTAATTTATTTCCTATGCATAAAATTTATTCCCCTGTAGAAATGCAGGACGAGATTATTTCTGCTTGCAAGAAGGCGGAAATTGGTTGCGGCGACTGTAAACAGAAACTAGCGGACAACTTGTTGAAATCGATGCTTCCAAAAATGGAAAAGAGAAAAGAAGTAGCCGCAAAACCTAAAGAGGTTTATGAAATACTTCGTGCGGGAACAGAAACGGCAAGAGAAGTAGCACGGGCTACACTGCTAGAGGCAAAAACCGCCATGAAAATCATTTGATCTTATGACTATGGACTATAAAGAAACACTTAATTTGCCAGAAACAGATTTCCCTATGAAAGCCAACCTGGTTAAGAGGGAACCAGAAATTCTTGCCCAATGGGAGAAGGATAATGTCTATGCTTCGATCCGTGAAAAACTTAAAGGAAAGCCCAAGTTCGTTTTTCATGATGGCCCACCTTATGCGAATGGGCATATTCATATGGGGCATGCACTCAATAAAATTCTCAAAGATTTTATAGTTCGTTTCATGACAATGCGAGGTTACGATGCCACCTTTATTCCAGGGTGGGATTGTCACGGTCTCCCCATTGAGCATCAAGTAACAAAGGAACAGAGAGAAAAAAAGAAGACTCCTTCAAAATCAGAAATCCGTAAATTGTGCCGCGAATATGCAGGTAGGTTTGTTGATATTCAGGCGCAAGAGTTTAAGCGTTTGGGGGTATTCGCTGACTGGGAGAACCCTTACCTTACGATGTCTTATTCTTACGAGGCCGCGATTGTAGAGGAACTGGGAAAGTTTGCGATAAACGGGTCAGTTTTTAATGGATTAAAACCGGTGCATTGGTGTACTTCATGCCGTACAGCATTAGCGGAAGCGGAAGTCGAATATGCAGATCATCAATCTCCAACGATTTATGTCAAATTTCCCGTTAAGTCTGGTTTGAATGGGCAATTAGGTAATATCGATCCAACAAAAGTCAATTTTGTTATATGGACTACTACTCCATGGACCTTACCTGCAAATCTTGCCGTATGTTTGCATCCTGAGTTCCAGTATTCGGCTGTCGAAATTGGCGGTGAAGTTTATGTGGTCGCAGAAAAACTTTTATCGAAGCTAGTTTCGGAGTGGGACATCAAAGAGCATAAGGTACTTGGTAGTTGTTTGGGAAAAAAATTAGAGGAAGTCATTTGCAGGCATCCGTTTATTGATCGCGATTCGCGTGTTGTTCTCGGTAATCATGTGACTTTAGAGCAAGGGACAGGGTGTGTTCATACTGCTCCCGGTCATGGGCAGGAGGACTATGTTGTTGGCCAGAAATATAATCTCGAAACATATAATCCCGTTGATGATGGGGGGGTGTTTAAATCTGAAGTTGCACAGTTTGGTGGACTCTTCGTAAGAAAAGCCAATCCATTGATTGTTGAAAAACTTAGAGAAGACGGATATTTGATTCATGACAATAAGGTGAATCACTCTTATCCACATTGTTGGCGTTGCCATCAACCGATTATATTTCGAGCCACAAGTCAGTGGTTTATATCTATGGATACCAACGAATTGCGTGATCAAGCTCTTAATGCCATCAGAGAGATAAAATGGATACCAAGTTGGGGAGAAGATAGAATTTTTAGCATGGTAGAGAATCGTCCTGACTGGTGTATTTCTCGCCAAAGGGCATGGGGTGTTCCAATCACGTTATTTAACTGTGTTTCCTGTAATGAGATGCTGCGCTCACCAGAAGTATTTTCTCATATTGTCAATCTTGTAAAAAAATACGGGGCCGATTTCTGGTTTGAAAAAGATTCTCTAGAGCTACTTCCTGAAGGTACCACTTGTCCCTGCGGAGGTAAGGAGTTTTCCAAGACGAACGATATTCTGGATGTTTGGTTTGATTCGGGGGTGAGTCATGCATCTGTTCTTGAAGGTGACCCCAACCTGGATTGGCCAGCGGACCTATATCTTGAGGGAAGCGATCAGCATCGAGGGTGGTTTCATAGTTCGTTGCTAGAGTCAATCGGAACGAGAGCTAAAGCCCCTTATAAAGCGGCCCTCACTCATGGATACGTTGTCGATGGCAAGGGAAAGAAGATGTCAAAGTCCGCGGGCAATGTCATTGCTCCGCAAAAAATTATTGATCAATATGGTGCGGAAATTCTAAGACTTTGGGTGGCGTCTGAGAATTACCGGGAAGATATCCGTGTTTCCCAGGAAATATTAAAGCGTTTGACTGAAGCTTATCGAAAAATCAGGAACACTTTCCGGTACCTTATAGGCAACTTATATGACTTTGATTTGGCATCCGATTCAGTTCCCGCAGAGGATCTTCTAGAAATAGATAAATATATTCTTTATCGCTTTAAGTTGTTGAACGAGAAAATCATAAAGGCTTTCGAGAATTATGAGTTCCATATTTTTTACCATAGTTTTTATAATTTTTGCGTTGTCGATCTTAGTGCTTTTTATCTAGATATTCTGAAAGATCGTCTATATACCTATCCGAAAAAATCTAAGGCACGGAGGTCTGGTCAAACGGTTTTAAATGAATTGTTGACTGGGATGACTCGTTTGATGGCCCCTGTGCTGAGCTTTACAGCAGAAGAGGTCTGGTCTTACTTTTCTCATTCAGACGGTAAAAGTGTTCATATGAATTCATTTACAGATTCGATTGATGTGTCGGTTGACGAAGGGTTTATTTGTAGGTGGGATATGTTGACGGACCTGAAGAGCGAGGTAAGTAAAGCGTTGGAATTGTGTCGCCGCGAAAAGGTGATTGGCCACTCCTTGGATGCGCAGGTGAGACTGGTATTGCCAGGTAATGTTAGTTCTGTTTTGGGTGGTGAGTGTTCGGATTTGAAATTTATTTTCATTGTGTCTTCTGTTGAGGTAGTCAAGGTTTTGGACGATGAGGGTAAAGTTTACTCCAGTGAGAAAATGAAAGGTTTGGAAATTGGGGTCAGTCGCATGGGTGGAGAAAAGTGCGAACGCTGCTGGAATTACTTTAAGGAAGATAGAAGCGACAAGGGAGAACATTCAACGATTTGCTTTCGGTGTATCAAAAACCTAGAACTGACGAGGGCGTGACATATTTTTAAAAATAAATACCTACAGCTTTTTCTGACCTCCAATATTTTGATCATGCTGGACCAAGTCACTAAATTTTGGGTCACTCTTCATATTCCAATGCATTATTCGATTTCCATTGTCGAAGGATTTTTTAACATTACACATATTAGGAATCCTGGAGTAGCGTTTGGGTTGTTTGCTAGGCACGAATCTGAATACAAGGTGTTATTTTTTGTCGTAATTTCGATAATAGCGATTATTGCGATTCTTAGTATTTTTCACCAATCACCTGAGAATAAGCGGGCAGTAAGAGTTGGATTGATTTTGATTTTTAGTGGGGCAGTGGGTAATCTTATCGATCGTATTTTGTATAAAGAAGTGATCGATTTTATAGATTTTTTTTATAAGGGAAGTCACTGGCCTGCGTTTAATATTGCTGACGCGTGTATTACAATTGGGGTCAGTTTTATGATCTATGATCTGTTTTTTGGTTACCCAAAAAACACGGGAGTTTCAAGTCCACCGAGTGAACCGGTTCAGGACTAGCCTTTTTACTTAGCGAGTTGTAATTGCCTCAAAACTTATGTACCCCATCCTAATAGAGTTTGGTTTTTTTAAAATTTTTACATATGGATTGCTAGTGGCGACCGGTTTTTTGGTTGCTATTCTTCTCGCTTCCTCAAGAGCGGAGAAGGAAGGACTCGACTCCCAAAAGGTTCTAGATCTTTGTTTTTATGTCATGGTTTCAGCTCTTCTTGGGGCGCGTTTGCTTTATGTTATTGTCGAGTACCGATATTTTTTGGACTCCCCTTTAGAAATTTTTAAGTTTTGGAAAGGCGGGTTGGTTTTTTATGGGGGTTTGATTTTAGGTGTTCTGATATCTTTATGGTATCTAAAGCGTAATCAGATGCCTATGTGGAAAACAGCTGATCTGCTTGCACCTTCTATTGCGCTTGGACAATCAATAGGGCGGTGGGGATGTTTTTTTGCTGGGTGTTGTTATGGCAAGAAAACCGATGTTGCCTGGGGGATCACTTTTACAGATCCTCGATCATTGGCTCCCCTTGAGATTTCTTTGCATCCTACTCAAGTTTATCTTTCGCTAAATGCGGTATTTATTTTTATGTTTTTAATGTGGCTAAGTAAGAGAAAGGTATTTGACGGGCAGATACTCTGGTCTTATGGTATTCTCTATTCGATTGGTAGGTTTGTGATTGAATATTTCCGAGGTGATGACAGGGGGTTCCCCGTCGAACAGGTTCTTTCAACCTCACAGTTTGTCGGGGTTTTCGTTTTTAGTTTTTCTGCTTTTATGTTGTTGACGCTTTATCGGAAAAGTTTAAGAAGTCATTCTTCCTAGTGCAAGTCAGTTGACTTAGGCTAATTGAGGTTTTGTTCTATGGCTAAAGTGTCCACCCCGCATATTTTACATAGGCATGTATCGATTCGTAGATCGGGTAGAGTAGTTCGCAATGTGCTGACTCAATCGTTGATTTCAGATATTAAGCAGGGAAGACTTAAAAAAGATGATGAAATCTCTGCTGATGAGAAAAACTGGGTGCGCCTTGATCGACATTATCAACTGGCCAGTTATTTTTCCACCAAAAACCCATCTTCCTCCGGGGATCTTCCGCCTGACGTAGAGAAGCATTTGTCTGAGCTTTCGCAAATGTTGAAAGAACTAAGCTGACAACCTCCTTCCCTGAATTTGTTTCATGGATTGATGGTTGCAATTAATTTGTACTCCATGAATTCGATTGGTTTTAGAGTTTGTGGGTATACTGTTTGAACAAACTGGGCTGATGCCGGTGAGCTTTGGTGAGTTTTTAGTGCAGCCTCATCCTCAAATCTCAAAATATGCATGAACCTTGATGGGTTCAATATTTGTTGTTGGGCAATGTAGATAGTGGTGAATGGTTCACTGGTTTTTACGTGTTCCACCAATTGACGAACACTCCCTTTGGTTTTTTCTACTTGGCTGGGATGTACTTGATATTGGGCAGTCATATAAATAGGCATGAGATGATCTCCATTAACTTTTTAAATTATGGTTAGTTTTTACTTTGTCATTTGAATTACGAGGCATAAACTGGGGAATTAATTTTTCCATTAAGTTGCATTCCTTGGATTTTTCTTAAACCGTTTTTTATTAAGATACAACATATCTGGGCCAATGCAGGCGCTTGTCTCATTAAGTGTAGCTCTAATTGACTTTCTATTTTAAAACCCATAAACTCCACTCATTACTTCTTTCCCCATGGTCTAACTAATTGTTTTTAATGATCATTTTTATTAGCAGGGGGCACTTTAACTTGTAATCGGAATTTGCTTATGTCAGCTAGTAATGCGAAAAAACAACTTCTGGAGAGTTTTTCCAGAACAACAGATGAAATTTTTTCACTAAATGAATTTGAGGAACTGATAGATTCGAAAAAAAAGATTCGAATTAAATATGGTGTTGATGTCACATCCCCTTACCTTCACATAGGGCATGCTGTTAATTTGTGGATGATGCGAGAATTGCAGGATCTTGGCCATAAGGTGGTTTTTTTAATTGGTGACTTTACTACACAAATTGGTGACCCAACCGGCAGGAATAATACTCGACCCATCATTCCCCAGTCTGAAATTGATAAAAATGCTGAAGAGTTTATCCGGCAAGCAAAGATGGTTCTTAGGTTTGATGATCCGGACCGACTGGAGGTTAGGAGAAACTCCGAATGGTTTTCCAAGTATCAGCTTTCAGAGTTTTTAAAGTTACTATCCATGGTCACTCATTCTCGCCTTATTTCACGTGATATGTTTCAACGGCGGATAAAGAATCAGGAGGATATCTATTTGCATGAGATGATTTATCCTATACTGCAGGGCTATGACTCTTATGTCCTCGAGTCGGACCTAACCATAATAGGATCAGATCAGTTATTTAACGAAATGCTAGGGCGCTTTTATCAGCAAAGGTTTGGGCAGAAGCCCCAGGTGATCATTACCACAAAAATAACACAAGGGATTGATGGTAAGGCCAAGCAGAGTAAGAGTCTGGATAATTATATCGGACTGGGGCATTCTTCTCGCGATAAGTTTGGACGTTGTATGAAAGTTCCAGATGAATTGATTATGGATTATCTTAAAATTTACACTAAGGTCCCTAAAGAAGAGATTTTCGCGATAGAAAAAGAGGTTGCCAATGATCCGATGAAGTGGAAAAAATTCCTAGCTGAAGAAATAATAAAACGTTATCACGATGAAGCATCGGCTAGGAGTGAACGAGAATGGTTTGAAAATACTTTTTCAAAGAAAATCACACCAAGAGATATATCTGCTCTAGAATTGAGTGGTTCCCAGTGGACCGCTATTGATTTAGTAAATAGATATTTCAAAGACTCTAAAAGTAACAGTGAGGTGCGCCGCCTGTTTCAACAAGGTGCTGTTTCCATTAATGGTGAAAAAATTTCTGGGTTTGACACAAAGGTTAATGTTTCGGCCGATGATATTGTTA
>JBGTUV010000042.1:0-8210 GCA_041938985.1 Candidatus Nitromaritima sp.
TATCAATGAAAACCCAGCCAAGGACCAAGGACATCCCACCTTAAATTCTGGGCTTAATACAGATTCGTTAGAAATTTTGCGAGATTGTAGAGTCGAGCCTTCGTTAGAGGAGGCAAAACCCGGGGACCGGTTTCAATTTTTACGGATGGGTTACTTTTGCGCTGATTCAAAAGAATTTACTCCCGATAGCCCCGTATTTAATCGAGCCGTAACATTGAGAGATACTTGGGCAAAAATCACAAAGCAAAATAAATAGATTTTAAAATTAAAAATAGAGAAGTGATTTTTTTTTAAAGTGAAAGACTTTGGGCCATTTCTTTATTTAATAATCTAGTATGCGTAGATAAATTTTTGGAGTTGCAATGCAAAAACAACTAAAGATTTTTACTGAGTCAAAACAGTTTCAAATTTTTTTCATAGGAATAATTCTTTTGTCAGGGGTAATAGTAGGATTGGATTCATATCCTAAAATCTCTGATGAATATGGAACAATATTACATTCCCTAGATAATATTATTTTGGGTCTCTTTGTTTTTGAAATCTGTCTTAAACTGACTTCATTTTGGCCAAGGGTTCACGAGTTTTTTAAAGATGGGTGGAATGTATTCGATTTTATTATAGTTGGTGCCTGCTTTCTGCCATTTGATGGGCAGTCTATTATTGTGTTAAGGCTTCTTAGGGTATTGCGGATCGTTCGACTTGTAGGGACTATACCCGAGTTAAAGTTGATCGTGAATACACTTTTAAAAAGTATTCCGTCTCTAGGGTATATAGGTATTTTATTATTTATTCTGTTTTACATCTATGCATGTTTGGGCACGTTCTTATTCCGTGAGAATGACCCTATCCATTTTGAAAGTCTTCACATATCACTCTTGAGTCTTTTTCGGGTGGCTACTCTAGAGGATTGGACGGATATCATGTATACAGCTATATATGGTTGTCAGAACTATGGCTACTCTGGTGTGGAGGATCTTTGTAAGAACTCGCAGGCGTTTTCTTTTCTAGGGTGGTTTTATTTTGTGAGTTTTGTTTTGTTGGCGACTTTCATCTTTTTCAATTTATTTATTGGTGTGATCATCAGTAACATGGAGGATATAAAGGAAAAGGAGAGACTGCGCTTGGACCCAGACCTGGCTAGGTTAGGGAAATCTGATCCTGACATTAAGATGTTACTCAACAAAATCAAAAAAGACATGCTTTTGCTGGAGGCGCACATATCCGTTCTGGAAAACGTAGAGGAACGAAGATTGAAAGATAATCGCTAAGTAACTTGGCTGAAGATTTAAAGGCCCAACGTGAGTTTTTTTATCCTGTTGCTTGTATACGATAAAACAAAAACCCCCTCACTCAACAAGGAATGAGGGGGTAGGTGGGTAAGGTAGCGGTGAAGTTAATCGAAATCTAGAGCATCTGGTTTGTAGTTTTTTGGGAATTTCCCTACGCCTTCAACTTTTTGCCATTCCGATTCGTCTATTTTTATTTTAAACGGTAAATCATCAATTCTGGCGGTTGCGATAGGAGGTAATCCTTTAGCTATATGTGCTTTAAGTTGAGTTGTGTCTAGTTCTTCCGGTGGCTCCGCTGGTTTGAGAGGTCGAGGATTTACATCGATATCTGCTCCAATCGTATTTAAATATTCAATGTATTGGGGATTGACCATAAGGCGCTCCTTTATCGTGGTGATGATAGGGTGTGGTGAAAATCCAATCTGGTTCCCTAAGCGGGAAACCTTCCTATTCCCGCAACTTCTTTCCACTGTTCTGCCTGGGCATCATTCTTTGCGATGAATTTTTCAGGAGAGTTTGATTTTTGTTTTTCTAATGTTTCTACTTGCGACTCTAGTATGTTGCACCTTGTGCGTAACTGAGATTCTACAGAGTTTCGGTTGGTGTCCATAAGATCTCCTACATTGGTGAGGTGGGGCTGCTATTTAAATAAGAGAAATAATTAGGTGACCTAGGTATTCTATATCTAGTGTCAAAGACTAGCGTATACACAACATAATGTGTTGTCAAATAAAAATATACGTCGATTGATCGTAGTCAAAAGAGGGTTAATTCTCAGTCTTGTTTTTCTATAAAGCTAACTGCTTCATTCAACCGCTTGAGCGTTGTGGCTTTCCCGAGTAGTAAGATAACCTCATAAATTCCAGGACTGGCGGTGCTCCCAGTAAGCGCTACACGTACCGGTTGAGCCAGTTTTCCGAGCTTAAGTTCAGCTTCTTCCGCTATTTTTTTGAATAATTTTTCCAGAGAGTCATGTTCTAGCGCTCCCATGTTATTGATAGAGATAATGAGTTTTTCAATATGTGGTTTTATGTCCTTGTTGAGAAATTTATTCTGTGCTTTCTCGTCGAATGAAAGTTCCTTTTGGAAATAGAAGGTCGATTTTTGTGCCATTTCAACCAGTGTTTGGGCTCTCTTGTTGAGTGATGGGATCGGTTTGGCGATATTTTCTTTGCTAAGGTCGTGTTGCTCAGCTAAAAGACCTTCCTTAATGAGAAAAGGTTCCAACTGAGTGGCAAGTTCTATGGAGTCAGCATTTTGGATGTATTGCTGATTCAACCACTGAAGCTTTTCCGGGTTGAATACTGCTGCGGAGGTTGTGATATTTCCCAGCGAGAAATACTGGATCATTTCTTCCTGAGTAAAAACTTCCTGGTCGCCGTGCGACCAACCGAGTCTGGCAAGATAATTAATGAGTGCACCAGGCAGGTATCCCATGTCACGATAGGCAAGTACCGAGGTCGCTCCGTGGCGTTTGCTGAGTCGGGTTTTATCTGCTCCCAGAATCATCGAAATATGTGCAAATTCTGGGCGAGGTAGTCCAAGTTCATCGTACAGCAACACTTGTCTGGGCGTATTTGATAAGTGATCATCACCTCGAATCACGTGAGTAATTCCCATGTCTCCGTCATCGACTACAACAACAAAATTGTACGTGGGTGTACCGTCTGATCGCAAAATGATGAGGTCGTCCAATTCCTCGTTCTGAAAAATCACGTTACCGCGAAGCAAGTCCTTTATGGTGACTGAACCTTCTTGTGGCACTTTGAATCGGATAACGAATGGAATTCCTTCAGGTTGGTCTGATCGGTTGCGGCAGGTACCGTCATATTTTGGTTTGAGGCCTTGGGCTTGTGCTTTCTTTCTCTTGTTATCTAGTTCCTCTGCTGTACAGAAACAAGGGTAAGCTTTATTCTCGCTTATAAGCTGATCTACTTTTTCTTTGTATATAGACTTGCGGTCAGTCTGACGAAATGGGCCTTCGTCCCAATCTAGACCCAGCCATTTCATCGACGCGATAATTTCTTCAATCGACTCCTCAGTGGAGCGGGACGCATCAGTATCTTCGATTCGTAATATAAATTTCCCTTTATGGTGACGAGCAAATAGCCAATTGAATAAGGCTGTACGGACACCGCCAATGTGCAGATATCCCGTTGGACTAGGCGCAAAACGAACTCGAACTGGAGTAGTCATGATTTAATTTTTTAATTATGGTTATTCAATTGACCGAGCTACATTTCGGCAAAGTGGTGACAATACATTTAGTTAACAGAGAAGTACAGCAAAACGTACATTTGTTTCTTGCTTAACTAATATTCATGTCTAACAAACCCGTCAACCTAATAAAACAAGTTATATATTTTTAGAGTTCGAGGGGGTATTGAAGGTCGATCCAAACCATCATGTTCTTTTAGCAAACGCCATGTTCACATATAATAGAGAAGAGCAAGATACCCTGATTGTTAAAACTTTAAAAAGTGATTTGGAAGATTAACAATGATACCAAAGTTATTAATAATTTTTTGGGTTTTTATGTTGAAAATTTTTTCACATATTTTTTTCTGAAGTAAAAAATGGAAATAAGGGAAACTTATTGTACTTCCATTCTTACTCGTACGTCGGGTTATTTAAGGGAAGTATGTTCGCATTCACTCAACCCATATGTTGGGTGTGGATATGGCAATTCTTCTTGTGGTGAAGGATGTTATGTTCGGTTTAATCAATGGCTTTTGCGTGGACGGCAATGGGGAAGTTTTGTTGACGTGAAAGTAAACGCTGACAAGGTTTACTATAAAACTGTTCAGGCAGAAAGGCGCTGGGCAGCGCGAAGAGGGGTTCCCTTTTCCATATTCTTTTCTAGTTCCACGGACCCTTGGCAACCTGTAGAGAGAAAATTTCGTGTTACGCATCGGGTACTGAATGCGATGCTAGAAGAAGTTCCAGACATATTGATTTTGCAGACACATAGTTCAATGATCCTGGAAGATATGAAGTGTATTGTTGCTCTTGACCGGTTGTGTGACTTGAGGGTCCACATTTCTATTGAAGGAGACCAGGATAGTCTTCCAGGTCTTCCGCCTCCTCCATGCTCTGTAGGCCAGCGAATCAAGCTGGTTAAAGAATTCGCTTTAAGAGGCATCACGGTAGTGGTTTGTATGTCGCCGCTATATCCGCTGAAGGACCCTAATTATTTTTTCACCAGGCTTGCTGGGTCTGGGGCTTCGGCAGTTGTGATTGATCATTTTATTGGAGGTGACGGTACACAAGATGGTTCGCGGACTCGGCGTACCCGGTTGCCTTTGGCTATGAAATCTTTTGATGAACAAGCCCTAGAGCTTTCTTATAGGGAGAAGATTGCCACGATTGCTAGAAATTATCTGCCGGTTGGTATTTCCGCGCCTGGTTTTGCGGGGGTTTATTCATCCAAAATGGTTTCAATTACTGAGAAAACATAGTTATGATCCCTGTAATTCCATCCGACCTCAAACAAGAAATTATTTCCCTTGATGGAAAAGGATACAAGGCATACAAATTTTTTCAGGGGAAATCTTTTGATTATGATCCCTTTACTATTCGGTTTGAGCATGTGCAGGGCGATTCTTTTGCCCAACCAACCCGCCTGTCTATTTCGATAGGGTTAGATGAAGCTGGTTTTTCTCCCTCTTTATTCAATAATCCAACACGAGCATTAGCGCTAGAAGATCATTTGCTTCGTCGTGTAAATCACTTTATTGCGGTTAGTAAAATCCGTGTGAAAGGTTCTGGAAATAGTGGCAAAGTTCAAGTCCAAATACCAGGGCAAAAGATTCTAAAGCGAAGTGGAATGTTAGTGAAAGGATCGAGGTTGCAGTTAATCATGTTTGCCGGTCTTCCCGCACAAGGTCGAACTGTTTTAGGAAAGGAGTGTCTCAAGCTTTTTTCAGAAGTACTCCCACCCATCTGGCATAAGTCGCTGATAGAATCTTCGCTTAATGAGGATGAATTGAATCGTGCCGTTGAAACCCTGGAGGATTATCAATTTCTCCAATCAGAACTTAAGAAGAATAATTGGGTGGCATTCGTCGCTAACGGGTCTAACTTGCCACGTTCATCAGGAGCAAGTGATACTCCCCTTTTAGGCGAGAGAACTATTTTTGAAGCTCCGAAAGGATTGAAGAAATCGATCGAACTACCGCACGCGGGGAAAACAGAAGGAATGGCTATACCTAGAGGAATTACCTTAATAGTTGGAGGCGGTTTTCACGGTAAAAGCACATTACTTCGAGCAATTCAAGACGCGGTTTACCCTCATTTAGCCGGAGATGGACGCGAGCGCATAGCGACTCTTCCTAGCGCAGCAAAAATAAGAGCAGAAGATGGGCGGGCAGTTAGCGCTGTCAACGTATCTGCATTCATGGATAGCTTGCCTGGAATCCACTCTACTGAAAAATTTTCAACGCAATCTGCCAGCGGATCTACCTCACAGGCTGTCAATATTCTAGAAGCTTTAGAAGTAGGTTCAAAGTTATTGCTTATGGATGAGGATACATGTGCAACGAACTTCATGATTCGCGACGAAAGAATGCAGATGCTGGTTGCAAAAGCTAAGGAGCCAATCACCCCGTTTCTCGATCGAATTCAGGAGGTTAATAAAATTCATGGCGTCAGCGTGATTCTTGTTATGGGTGGTAGTGGTGATTATTTTGACCCAGCAGACAATGTTATCACTATGGAAAAATTTCAACCTCGAGTGGTTACCGAGGAAGCAAAGCGCCTTGTTAAAAAGAATCCGGGTCAGAGAAAAAAAGAAACGACATTTCCGTTCCCTCCAATTTGTGAAAGGCGGTGGGACATATCTAGATTAAAATTTAGCAAAGGAAAAAGGGGGGCGCGGATTCGAACCACAGGGCTGGACACGTTGACACTGGGGGAGATGGAAATTGACGTCCGTTACATAGAGCAGATTGCAGAAGAGGGACAGCTTTCATTGTGTGGATGGATTCTTAGACAACTGCAATTTACCTTAAATGAATCTGATATGTCATTTGCTGAAGGTCTTCGAGAAATATTTTCAGAAATCAAAAAAAAGGAGTTTGATGGTCTATTCCCCTACAACGATGGGCTGCAAACTATACCAAGGCTTCAAGATGTTATGGGTGTTATAAACCGAATCAGATTTTAAAATTAGAGCACAGCATAGTTAAAATCACATAACACCATTCAATTCATATCTATACGAAACGAATTTTTACTGAATCAACTTCCAACTATTTTTCTAGTTTAATTTTTTTTTAACTAAAGGCGCTTTTGGGAATAAAGGGTAGGTACCCTTTGTGAATGCGTGATCGAGCCCCACTGGACTAGACGGCCATGTGCCCTTAGCCACGTTCTCTGGTTCGTTTCCTTTAAATACAAGGTATCCATATTTACCGTAGTGAGGTAATTTGCGAATCAATCCGGGAATGCTTTTTTTGGACGGTGAAATAAGCCATACCATTTGTTTGTTATCAAAGTTGTGATGGCTGAGGGCGAAAACAAAGCTGTGGTTTCCCCACTTAAAATAGCTTCCCCCAAGGGTTATCCCTTGCTCGTTGATTTTTACGTCGTATTGACTGAGCTGGGACTTAATTTCCTTGAACAGATTGTTGTTTTTCCCAAATACCCATAAATTACTAGTTGCTTTCATGTCCCGAGAGTTGTCCTTAAAATTAATATGCGGCGGGCTGGATGTGGATTCTATTGACTTGTAAAAAAGTTTGTAGCCGCTGATTAGTTCATTCGAATCATTACTTTCTGGGAATAGGGCTGTTTTTATTTCTGATCCATAAGCTTTTCCTAAATTAGGTGGTACTTCTTTTGGGTTTAAGCGACGAAACACTTCATGATAAGGGTCAAGCAAAACTTTGAGAGGTTTTTTGGTAAAAGAAAAAAGAGAGATGTTTTTTTTGTTCGTGATATTTATATTTTTAATTATGGGTTTTTGTTTACCTGTTAGCCACACGGCGACAGGAAGTTTGAATGTAAAGGTGGGATCAGATTGTGTCTGCCTGGTTTCCAGCTTTAACAGATGAGTTCCGTTTTGTTTAGTCTGTGATGCTGAGAAAAGTTTTAGTTTTGGAGCCCCCTTACGTGATATCCACTGGTTGAAAAATTTTCCCAAATTGCGTCCACTTACACCTTCAAACGAGGCTTGTATTTCTTTGAATCCGGCATAGCGGAATTGGTTTCTATTATAAAAGTCGCGTAAAGCTTTAAGGAAAATGGTATCGCCTACTTCGAGGCGGAGCATATGAAAAACCATTAACATTTTTCCGTAACCTATTGCCTGCGAAGTCATACTATCGCGTCCCTTAAATTTCATCAGAGGGAAATCGTTTGTTTCGTTAACATAACTCGAATACTTCATTAGTTCCTGAAACCGGTACTGCCTACCCTTGCCGTTTTGTTCGAGTAGCAGGTGATCAGCAAGGTAGCTAGTTAATCCTTCCGCCCAATTCCCAGAATCAGGGCGAATGTAAACTCCGTTACCAAACCAGTTATGTAAAATTTCGTGAGGGTACGACGTGTGCAGGATGAATGGAAAACGAATCACACGCGACCCGAGTAGCGTGAGCGATGGCATTCCATATCCGGTTTGCCGTGAATTTTCAACTAAGGCAAATTTTTTGTATGGATATGGGGCGATCAGTTTGGAGTATAGGTCAATGTAGGATTTGGTTGCTTTGAAATACCTTTTAGCCAAATCTTTATCATGATCGCGAAGGTAGGCATACAGTGCTATTGCTCCATGATTACTTGAAAACTCGTGATAATGATCGACTATGATCAAGATTTCTTCTTGCGGTTTACTTTCTTTCCATACGACCGTTCTTCTTTTTTTTTCTACAATATCTTTTAACTTTTCTCCCTGGCTTACTACTTTTATATTTGAGGGTGTTT
>JBGTUV010000043.1:0-8050 GCA_041938985.1 Candidatus Nitromaritima sp.
ACGGATTTCGCAATGAAACACAGCTCGTTTGTTTTGTCGTTTCCCACGATCAAGTTAATCCTGCTGATATTATTGCTATGACCGGTGCTTCTGCTGCTTTGATGATTTCGGATATTCCTTTTGACAACCCAATTGCGGGAGCACGTATTGGTAGAGTTGAGGGTAATTTCGTATTCAATCCTACCCACGAAGAAAGCGAAAAAAGCGATATCCAACTCCTCATGGCTGGAACTACAGATGGAATTGTCATGGTCGAAGCAGGGGCTAAGGAAGCAAGTGAAGAGGAGATGATGAACGCTCTAGAGTTTGGGCATGAGCGCATTAAAAAGCTAATCGATCTTCAAGTTCAGCTTAAAGAACGCATTAATAAAGAAAAAGCTACTGTTGTACAAGAAGAAATTGATGCTGCTCTGGTAGAACGAGTCAACAGCATAGCTTGCCCAAAACTTGAACAAGCTATGGAAATTACAGGTAAGCAGGAAAGGACTAATGCTGTTAGCCAAATCAAAACTGACTTAGAAGCTGAAATCAATCCTGAAGGAGAAGACGACCTAAAGGGAACTCTTGGTAATGTATTTCATGATGCTGAGAAAAATGTAGTGCGCAAAATGATTTTAGAAAAGAAAAAGCGTGTTGATGGAAGAAACCTTAATGAAGTTCGTCCTATAAGTATTAAAACGGGTTACCTCCCGCGTGTTCATGGATCATCCGTTTTTACTCGTGGAGAAACTCAAGCTTTAGTAAGCGCGACATTGGGTACCAACTCAGATGAACAACGACTAGATACTCTCGAACTTAAAGGAACCAAACATTTTTATCTGCACTACAATTTCCCAGCATTTTGTACAGGTGAAACCAAGTTCATTGGCGGTCCTGGACGAAGAGAAATTGGTCATGGAATGCTAGCTGAAAGGGCTTTAGTATCCGTTCTTCCAGATAGAGAGAAGTTCCCATATACCATTCGGATCGTTTCAGACATTCTGGAGTCCAACGGATCATCATCCATGGCCTCAGTATGTGGCGGTGCTCTAGCACTCATGGATGCTGGAGTCCCCATCTCAAACCCAGTTGCCGGAATCGCTATGGGTCTCATTAAAGAAAGAGACCAAGTGGCTATTTTGTCAGATATTTTGGGATCAGAAGATCACCTCGGTGACATGGACTTCAAAGTTGCGGGCACAAAAAATGGGATCACTGCCCTACAAATGGATATTAAAATTGCCGGATTAGATAAGAGCATAATGGAACAGGCCATGCAGCAGGCAAAAGAAGGCCGCCTTCATATTTTGGGAGAAATGAATAAATCCCTAGATGCGCCTCGGTCCGAGTTATCAAAACATGCTCCGAGAATCATTACCATGAAAGTGCCGACAGATAAAATTCGCGATATCATTGGTCCTGGTGGCAAAGTTATTCGTGGAATCATAGACCAATGTGGGGTTAGCGTGGATATCGACGACAGTGGCCTCGTCTCTATCGCTTCATCAGATCAGGCAGCGGCAGATAAAGCCATCGAATATATCGAGAATCTAATTCAAGAAGCAAAAATCGGCACGATTTATCTTGGTAAAGTTAAAAAAATTGTCGATTTTGGAGCCTTTGTAGAAATATTTCCGGGGACAGATGGTCTTGTCCATATTTCCCAGATTTGCGACAGACGCATCCAAAGTGTTTCTGACGAAATTCAAGAAGGAGATGAAATAAAAGTGAAAGTTATCGATGTAGATCAACAAGGAAAAATCAAACTTAGCCGAAAAGAAGCGCTGAAAGAAACCGCTGCTGAAGATAAAGGGTAAAGGCGAGAAATTTTCTACTACTATAAAAGGTCGATGAGTCAATGCTCATCGACCTTTTTTGGCTAGAGAGGAATATCCCAGTTTTTCAACTCATCCATCGCCTTATAGCTGGTCAGATCAAAGTGAATAGGTGTAATAGAAATATAGTTGTTGGAAACTTGAAAACAGTCAGCTTCCTCATCAACCTCATCAATACGCATTTCACCTGCATACCAGTAATAAGTATTTTTTCTAGGGTCTACTCGTTTGTCAAATGTTTCAATCACGCGAGACTTTCCTTGCCTGGTAATAGATACCCCTTTAATTTCTGAATAAGGCACCGCAGGTATATTTACATTAAGTGAAACTCCATCTGGCAAACCATTTTTTAAAACAATTTTTGCCAGTCTGGCACCAAATTCGGCTGAAAACCCAAAGTCAGAATTATCAAACGAGTTAAGGGAAACTGCAATAGCGGGAACCCCCTCAATAGTAGCTTCAGTTGCAGCAGACACCGTTCCCGAGTAAATGGCACAGGTTCCCAAGTTACCACCTTGGTTGACACCTGAAACCACCATTTCTGGAGGTTGCTCAAAAAGTACTGTCGTCGCAAGTTTTATGCAGTCTGCTGGCGTTCCATTGATGGCATAGCCAATAAACTCATTATCTTCTTCTATTTTACGTACTTTAAGCGGTTGGGTTAAAGTAATGGCGTGCCCCATTGCACTTTGTTCCGTTTCAGGGGCAACAATCACTACTTCAGAGAATTTGGCCAACTCTTTATAAATTGCACGAATTCCGACAGCTCGGAAACCGTCGTCGTTGCATAAAACAATCATAAAAAAATACCCACGGGCGTTATACCACCCGTGGGTTTTAGTAAGTTAAACTAGGCAGACTAATATAATCCCTAGAGCTTCAGCTTGATGTCCTAGTTAATTATGCTTGTTAAAATACTCCTGTGATCCTTTAGGATCGGGTTTCATTCCATCTGCTCCCGCACTCCAGTTAGCAGGACAAACCTCGCCATTTTTTTCATGGTATTGCAAAGCATCGACCATACGTAAAGCTTCATCTACATTACGTCCAAGAGGTAAATTATTTATTAGTTGGTGTTGCACCACACCCTCTCTATCAATCAAAAATAATCCACGAAATGCGATCCCCATATCTGCCAACACGTCATAATCTTTGCTAATCTGCTTGTTTAGGTCAGCAACCAAAGGATATTTTATCTCCCCTAATCCGCCTACCTTACGGTCAGTGTTCCTCCAAGCCAAATGAGAAAAGTGACTGTCAATCGAAACACCAAGCACCTGAGTATTTCTTTTTTCAAACTCTGCATTTTTTTCACTAAACGCAATAATTTCTGTGGGACAAACAAATGTAAAGTCTAATGGGTAGAAAAAAAGTACTACATATTTTCCCTTGTAGCTGGATAGCTCGAGTTGTTCAAATGAACCATCAGGCATGACGGCCTGAGCACCAAAATCAGGTGCAGGTTTAGAAACTAATGTTGCCATTTTATTCTCCTAAATTTTGCAAAAAAATATTGTTATTTTGAGAGGGTTAATGTACCACAAAAAACAACTACCTCCCTAAAAGGATCGAATCTTAGTATATTTGTAAATCTCACAATTTCTTATCACATTCCAGCGTCCCTTGACAACCAGAAAACCATTTATTTACAATGAATTTAGAGATTATATTAAGCAAGCTTTTTGAGCAAATTAATAATTTTAACCAAATCTGCAAGCCAATGCTTTTATAATGAACATTCTATTTCTAGGATCGGGAACATCCACTGGCATCCCTTCATTGTGTTGTGACTGTAGCGTCTGTCGATCCGATAATATTAAAAATAAACGCTTGCGGTCCTCTATACTCGTTCGCAATGAAGGAAATCATATTCTGATCGACACCTCAACAGACCTGAGGCAACAATGTCTTACTAATAACATCACACATATCAATCAGGTTTTATATACTCATCACCATGCTGACCATTTGCATGGCATAGATGAGTTAAGAAGCTTTAATTACTTTAATAAAGTTGTGATCCCATGCTATGGCAACAAAGATACTATCCATGAAATTAAAGAAAAGTTTAATTACATCTTCGATAAGACAACTCAGGTTGGTGGTGGGCTACCCAAGCTAACCTTAAATATAGTTGGTAATGAAAACTTTAATCTGGGTGGAGTGTCGATCACCCCGTTGGACATTATCCATGGAAAACTGACTATACTAGGTTACAAACTCAATAAATGTGCCTATATAACCGATTGCAGTGGAATCCCACTTGAGTCAAAAAAACTACTACAAAACCTCGATATTTTAATTCTTAATGCTCTAGGATTCGATCCGCATCCAACTCACTTTTCATTGAGTCAAGCTCTAGATGCAGTGAAAGAACTTAAACCGAAACGCGCAATATTAACGCACATCAATCACAAGTTTGACCATGAAAAAATATCTTCAGAGTTACCCGCCGGGGTAGAGCTAGCTTACGATGGGATGGTTTTAGAATGCTAAAGTACTCGCAATATCAATCTAAGTCGATATCTCTAAGCGGGATATCTTTAGATTTGTCTACATTCTTTTGAGCTTCCTTAAACTTTTCTTCTAGAATACGGCTTCTATCTTTTTGCACTTCACTTCGCTTGTTAAATAGTGACTCCTGTTCTTTTTTATGTGCATCATGCTCCTTCACCATATCAGCCAAAGAAGGCATGACTTTTGCCTTCTTTTCTTCCCAGATAACCTCGCCTGTTTTTTTATCAATCTGCAATTTGGTTTCACAGCAAGGGCAAATAACTTCAATTTTCCCAGAACTCATAATTCATTACGCCTTTCTAAAACAATAAAAATCTTTTTAGATCTACTAAATACATCTATCATTATAACAAATATCTCAACTTCACGGTATATAGTCCATAGTGTGACAATTACTCAACCATAATATAATAAAAAAAATGTCCAAATCAAAAGGTTACTTTATTACAGGAACAGACACTGGTGTAGGCAAAACAGTTGTCACTGCCTGTCTCCTGGCTATTTATCGTAAACATGGAAACACAGGCATAATGAAACCCATTGAAACAGGGGTGAATCAAAAATGTAGTTCGGAAGCAAATTCAGATGCTAAATTTCTTCTTACAATTTCAGGAAATAAAGATTCTATTGAGGAGGTATCTCCTATCCGTTTGAAACCCACCGCCTCCCCTTTACAGGCCACAAGAATTACCGGCCAAACTGTAGATATTAGCCTTATTCTTGAAAACTTTCGCAGGCTGCAAACCAAACATGATCGAATGCTGGTTGAGGGTATTGGCGGACTTCTAGTTCCGTTGACAGCCAATTACTCAGTCTCTGACCTTATTAAAGATATGAATTTACCTCTCATCATAGTAAGCCGATTCTCACTTGGGACTCTCAACCATACTCTTTTAACTGTGAAAGCAGCGCAAGAAACCGGAGTTAAAATCGCCGGGGTGATTTTGAATCATTCTAAGGATAGACCTCTCAACGAGATAGAACTGGGACAGGCTTCCCTTATTCAAGAACTTTCTAATGTACCTGTACTAGGAGAGTGCCCGTTTATAGACTCAATTTCTGTAGAGCACTTCGACAGCAAACTGGAGAAAAAGATTGAAGATTGGAAAGTCTAACAGGGAACACTCAAAAAAAATATTTTAGCGAAATCAACTATCAGAATCTGAGACAAATTGATACCCCTTTTCCCTCACGGTAAGGATATGGACTGGTTTTTGAGGCCTCTTCTCGAAGTATTTTCTCAGGCGGGAGATAAAGTTATCGACAGTTCGTGTTTCGGTTTGTGGGTCGTACCCCCAAACTTTCTCTAATAATTCTTCACGGCTAACAACATCGCCTTTTTTCCCTACCAAAAGTTTCATAACAAGAGCTTCCTTGGTTGTTAAGTAAAACTCACCGTCAACACCTTTGACTTTACCAGTCCCAAAATTAATCCACATTTTAGAAAACCGAAAAATATCTTGATCATTCACTGGCTCTTTATACCATTCCGAGCGACGCAGAATACCCTTTATGCGCAACAAAAGTTCTGGCAGATGGAACGGTTTCGCCAGGTAATCATCTGCCCCCGCTTCTAAACCGATTTCTCTATCTTTTTTGGACGATTTAGCGGTCAGCATGAGAATAGGAAAGCGTATATTAGTTTCTCTTATAGTACGGGCTACCTCAAGTCCTCCCAAACCAGGGAGCATAAGATCAAGAACTATCAGGTCAAAATCCTTTTCCCGTAATTGATCGAGCGCAGAAGCCCCATTATCAACTAAAAACACCTCATAACCTTCCCGTTCAAGGTTAAACTGAAGACCTTTTGCTAAATGTGGGTCATCTTCAACTAATAATATTTTACTCGCTTCCGCCATTACTAATTCACCTCACTTGCAGACTTTTGATTTTCTTCAGCAAAAGTATTATCAAGCGGCAAACTCACCATGAAGCGAGTACCTTTTCCCCGGCCCTCACTAAAAACATTTATATCCCCTTTGTGGCTCTTGATAATTTGCCGAGAAATATACAGGCCTAATCCAGCTCCCTCGATATTCTGAGTTTCCTGGTTCTGCACCCGATAAAACTTTTTAAAAACTTTTTTAAGTTCCTTTTTTTCAAACCCAAATCCCTGGTCTATAAAATCAATAATACAAAATTTTTGATCCTGCCTGACTTTAATAATAAGGGTAGTCCCAACATGTGAATATCTCAAGGCATTCGCAATTAAGTTATTAAAAACCATTCGCATAGCCCTAGCATCTATATTGACTTTGGCATGGCTATTAAATTTCAGCTGAATCTGACACTGTCTGTCTTCAAATAATTTTTTATGGTGATCAATTGTTGCTTGTAAAAATAAAACAATATCCACCAACGTAAATTGTAATTGCATGCTCTTCGGATCAGATTTGCTTGATTCAAGAATATTATCTATGAGGTCAGATAATCGTTCCGTATCAGACAACATAATCTCAACAAAGTCTTGCGCCTCTTCCGACGATACCTTTTGGTACTTGAGCGTTTCTAAGTAAAGTCGAATGGATGCCAGAGGAGATTTTAGCTCATGAGATACACTTGAAACAAAGTTGCTTTGAAGCTGGTATAGTCGGGACTGCTTATTCCAATAAACGAATATCACATAAACTCCGGCAAGAATCATTAACATCAGCACCCCGCCCTCTAAAAGGACAACCCAATTAAAATCCGACTCTAATAATTCGGGAGGGAGTTTTTTGGCAAATTCAGCCAGATTCTGGCTATTTTTAAAATACCAATATATCCAGACTGCCATCAAACCAATCCAGGCAACCTGAACCACAACAAACACAAAAATAGGATGAAATAATGCTTGAAGCCTTTTCATAAAAGAATCTCTGGGTTAGAAGAAATGCCCAAACTTTCAAACCTTCCCTTATGCTAAATATTACATAAGTTTTACATGCGTATTCTACATTCAAGGTTAGAATGTTAACCGTTGAAGAAAAATCAAGTTAACTATAACCCAATTGAAAGTAACCGCCCATGCCAACTTTATCACGAGTAAAGCCTAAGCTCACGTTTAACAAGGGTATTGCTGGATTTTTTATTTTTCTTCATCTCGGAGCGTTATTGGCATTTTTCCCTTTTGCTTTTTCCTGGAGTGCGGTAGCTCTGATGTTATTCCTGCACTGGTTGACTGCTTCTATTGGAATTTGTTTTGGTTATCACAGATATCTTACCCACAGAGGAATGGATCTCCCAAAATGGGTAGCAAATACGATTGTATTTTGTGGGTCACTAGCTTGCCAAAACGGGCCCATTAAATGGGTAGCTCATCACCGGATGCATCATACAGGGTCAGATACAGAACGAGACCCGCATAGCGCAAAAAATAGTCTCTGGTGGGCACATCTCGGATGGATGATCTACAAGCACCCAGAGTTTGACGATGACAAAGTGATTCAAAATTACACGAAGGATATTTCAGATAACAAGTTCTATCAATTTCTAGAAAAAAATTATATCAAAAACCAGTTTATACTTGGCTTTATTTTTCTTGCAATCGGAGGACTACCTTGGGTTGTATGGGGAATATTTTTGCGGCTCGTGCTAGTTTATCATGGTACTTGGTTTGTTAATAGCGCAGCCCATGCTTTTGGCTATAAAAACTTCGAACTAGAAAATGATCTTTCCACTAACTGTTGGTGGGTGGCTATTCTCGCCTACGGGGAAGGCTGGCATAACAACCATCACGC
>JBGTUV010000044.1:0-7867 GCA_041938985.1 Candidatus Nitromaritima sp.
CCATTTGGAACCTATCGAATCGTTAAGCCACGTCAGGGCAAAAATCTATAACCAAAAACTAGATTACAACGCCTACAATCAAATTATCACGGACATCGTTGAAGGTGACTATTCCAACATCCATCTTTCAGCATTTATAACAGCCTGTGCAGGTGACCGAATGGATATTGATGAAATATCCGACCTTACAAAAGCTATGATTGCCTCTGGAAGGCAATTGAATTGGAATAAAGAAATCGTTGTCGATAAACATTGTATTGGCGGATTACCAGGCAATAGAACCACACCCTTGGTAGTTGCTATAGTTGCTGCGTACGGCCTTACAATGCCCAAAACATCGTCCCGAGCCATTACATCACCAGCAGGTACGGCGGACACCATGGAAGTTCTCACCAACGTTACGCTTTCTGCTGACGAGATAGAGACCGTAGTAAATCAAGAAGGTGGTTGTTTTGTTTGGGGCGGTACTGCCCAACTAAGTCCCGCAGATGATGTGCTCATTAAAATTGAAAAAGCTTTAGATATTGACAGTGAAGGTCAACTCATAGCCTCGGTATTATCTAAAAAGGCAGCAGCAGGTTCTACTCACGTTGTTATTGACATACCTGTGGGTGAAACGGCCAAGGTACGAAGTATGGAAATGGCTAAAAAACTACAAAACCATATGGAAACTGTGGGTAATGCCATTGACCTAAATGTAAAAGTAATCATAACAGATGGCTCTCAACCTGTAGGCTATGGCATCGGACCAACATTGGAAGCTATCGACATATTGAATGTGCTAAAAAATGAAGAAGATGCACCCAAAGACTTAAAGGAACGTGTTGTGCTGTTGGCTGGAGAACTGTTAGAACTTTCAGGAAAGGTCGAAAAAGGAAAAGGAATGGAAACCGCCAAAGAGATACTTACATCTGGTAAGGCCTACGAAAAATTTCTTGCTATTTGTAAAGCCCAGGGGCGTTTTACACAACCTGTTTTGGCACCTTATAAAACAGAAATCAGAGCGGAGACTTCCGGTATTTTAAAGCGTATTGACAATAGAAAGATAGCGAAGCTCGCAAAACTTTCAGGCGCACCCCAATCTAAATCTGCGGGAATTTTATTAAACGTCCATTTAAATGATAAAGTTGAAAAAGACGGCTTACTATACACGCTTTTTGCAGAATCGCAGGGTGAGCTAAACTATGCTTTAGAATACAAAAATCGCCACAACGATATCATAACCATTAAATAAAAAACAAAATGAAAACTATATTATTCAGCCTTCCGGGAAACGAGGAACTAACAGAACTAATAGCAACAAAAATGGATGCAGAAGTAGGAAAGACCACCTTACGGAAATTCCCAGACGGCGAATCTTACACACGCATACTGTCTGACGTAAAAGATAAATGTGTGGTCTTGGTCTGTACGCTACACGACCCTGATGAAAAATTATTACCACTATACTTTTTAAGCCATACGGCAAAATCATTAGGTGCTATGTGCACCTGTTTGGTAGCACCCTACTTGGCGTATATGCGACAAGATAAAATATTTAATAAGGGCGAAGGTGTTACCTCTACGTTCTTCGGAAAGCTGATTTCCGGTTTTGCTGATAGTATTACTACCGTTGACCCTCACCTTCACCGGATACATTCTTTGAGTGAAGTCTATGACATTCCAAACAAAGTAATTCACGCCGCAGATGCTATTTCAGAATGGATAAAAGAGCATATCAAAAATCCAGTATTGATAGGTCCTGATTCGGAAAGTGAGCAATGGGTATCTGAAGTAGCCAAAAATGCAGATGCACCCTTTACAGTATTACAAAAAATACGTCACGGCGACCGTGATGTAGAAGTTTCCGTTCCTGATATAGAAAAATATAAAGGTGCCACGCCTGTTTTGGTCGATGATATTATCTCAACCGCCCGTACAATGATTGAAACCGTAGGGCACTTAAAAAAAGCTGGAATGAAACCACCAATATGCGTGGGTATTCACGCTGTTTTTTCAGGCAATGCCTATCAAGACCTAATGGACTCAGGCGTTGAAAAAATAGTCACCTGCAATACCATTCCACATCCTTCAAATGCAATTGATTTGAGTGGTGTAATGGCAAAAGAAGTAAAAAAATTGATGCACCATATATGAAAAAACGAAGCTTCATACTGTTTTTTATGCTACCCATAATAACAATGAATGGGCAGACCGAAATGCTTATTGGGCAAATTTCAAGCAGAACGGTAGTGCGTGAAAATTTTGATGAGGATAGCGTATTGCTTAACAAGCAGACGTTTGAGGCTGGAGAAATAATGGAAAAAGATGGTTATTATCAAATTGAGGTTGTAACAGAGTTATTTGATGACGAGAATACCTCTACCGAGAAATACACAACGACCTATCGTTGCAAACCTGCTGAAGCAAGTGTTATGGTAATGGCATTTCCGTTTGCAAAACCCAAAGCTAAAGAAACAGAAATCAAAACTACCTCGGCAGATTTTAAAGAGTTATACGATTTGGACAATCTCAAAGAGATTGAACTAGAGATGAGTTTTGATTCCGGCTTACTGAACTTTTTTGGTTCTAAAAGCCTTATCAGAATATATGACCGCCAATTGAAAACTGATAAGGTAAACATAGAAATCGAGTCAAAAATTAATATTAAAGCCTATGCGTTGGGTATTCGCATCAAGCAACTTGATTATGATGTAGTAGAAAAGTTAAGCAATAACGGTTTGTTGACCTTTCAAAAATTCACAGAGGCAGATGGCAGTTATTTTACAATGACTTACAAATAGAAATAAAATGAAAAATTACGATACCCTTTCTGAAGCCATAAACGAATTGAAAGCAAATGGTTATACCTATGATTTCAACTTGAAGCCGGAATGCTTGGAATGTGCTTCATTAAAAATTGAGATACTTCCGGAAGATTTTCAGGTAGATGAAGTACATCGCTTTGAAGGCATGAGTAGTACCGATGATAATAGCGTTTTATATGCAATTTCGGCAAAAGATGGGATAAGAGGTCTTTTAGTAGATGCCTATGGCGTATATGCCGAAAATATTTCGGAAAAAATGAGAAATAAATTACGATAACACTTAAACAATACGATAATGGAAAACCACCAACATCACAATCACGAAGAAATGGACCATTCTAAAATGGACCATTCAAAAATGAAACACAAAAAAGAAGACCACTCTAAAATGAACCACGGAAGCGGTGGTCATTCCGGTCATAATCCCGGTCACGGACAAATGGGCCACGACCACCATAAAATGATGGTCAAGGATTTTAGAAAACGGTTTTGGATATCTTTAATTATTACTATCCCAATATTGTTCCTATCTCCTATGATTCAAGAATTTTTTGGGTATGACCTATTGCTTCCTGGAAATCCGTATATCCTATTTGCGTTATCCTCATTTGTTTATTTCTGGGGAGGCTGGCCATTCTTAAAAGGTTTTTATAATGAAATTAAATCCAAAGGTCCTGGAATGATGACCCTGATTTCCATGGCCATTAGCGTTGCTTATTTTTATAGTACAGCTACTGTTTTTGGTCTTAAAGGAGAAGATTTTTTCTGGGAACTAAGCACCCTTATTGTGATCATGCTTTTGGGTCACTGGCTAGAGATGAAATCAGTTTTAGGTGCCTCTAAAGCATTACAACTTTTAGTTAGTATGCTACCAGCAGAAGCCCATAAAATTGTAGGGAATGAAATTCAGGATGTAAAACTAGAGGACTTACTAAAAGACGACATCATATTGGTTAAACCTGGTGAAAAAGTTCCGGCAGATGGAATTATTGTAGAAGGGTCCAGCTACCTCAACGAGTCGATGCTGACAGGGGAGTCCAAACCAGTGAAAAAAGAAGAAACTGATAAAGTAATTGGAGGATCTATAAATGGGAATAGTACCTTAAAGGTAAAAGTAGAACATACCGGTAAGGACAGCTATTTAAACAAGGTTATCAAAATGGTAGACGAAGCACAGCGCACCAAATCTAAGATGCAAAATCTATCGGATAGAGCTGCCAAATGGTTAACATACATAGCGTTGGCCATTGGGTTTGGCACCCTTGCAGTCTGGCTAATTTTAGGTTTTCCATTTGTTTTTGCATTAGAAAGAATGGTAACGGTTATGGTTATTGCTTGCCCACACGCATTAGGATTAGCCATTCCGTTAGTAGTAGCGATATCGACCGCAGTATCCGCACAAAATGGATTATTAATCAGAAATAGAACGGCTTTTGAAGAGTCAAGAAAAATCTCTGCTTTGTTATTTGATAAAACAGGAACGTTGACCAAAGGTGATTTTGGTGTTACGCGAGTTGAATCGGTTAATCAAGAATATACCCCAGAAGAAATCTTAAGGCTTTCAAGCGCCTTGGAACAGAGTTCGGAACATCCCATTGCCGTTGGCATTATAAAAAAGGTGAAAGAAGATAATATTACCATCCCTAAGCCAGAAAACTTTAATGCCATTACTGGCAAAGGTGTAGAGGCCGATGTTGAAGGGAAACAGGTTAAAGTAGTTAGTCCAGGTTATTTAAGGGATGAAAAAATAGAGATCCCAAAAGATGCCTATAGCGATGCTGCTGAAACTGTTGTTTTTGTCTTGATAGATGGAAAATTGGTCGGGTATATTGCACTGGCCGATGAAATACGACCAGAATCTGCAGATGCGATTAAAGTGTTCAAAAAGAATAATATTAAAGTTTATATGGCGACTGGCGATAATGAAAAAACAGCTAAAGCCGTTAGTGAAAAATTAGGACTGGATGGTTACTACGCAGAAGTACTACCGCACCAAAAAGTAGAGATTGTTGATAAATTGGAAAGTGAGGGAGAGTTTGTGGCTATGACAGGTGATGGAGTAAATGATGCACCTGCATTGGCAAAAGCCGATGTAGGAATTGCTGTTGGTTCTGGTACTGATGTTGCAGCGGAAACTGCCGATATTATTTTGGTAAACAGTAACCCACAAGACATTGCTAACTTAATTTTGTTTGGAAAGGCTACCTATAATAAAATGATTCAGAACCTAGTCTGGGCGACAGGTTATAACGTAATAGCTATTCCGTTAGCTGCCGGCGCATTGTATTCTTCTGGATTTGTTTTGGGACCAGCCGTAGGAGCAGTATTTATGAGCCTTAGTACTATTATTGTCGCCATTAATGCTCAGTTACTGAAACGTAAAATCGGTAAAAAATAATGGAGAAAAAAGAGAAGCTCGGCAGGATATCCTTGATTCTGCTGAGTTTATTTGTGGTGATGTTGGGCTATGGCATTTTATTGCCAACCCTTCCCTACTATACCGAAAGATTAGCACTTAAAGACAACCTTGACAGAGACTTAATCAACTTCCATATTGGATTGCTTACGAGTATTTATCCGCTTTTCCAATTACTGTTCGTGGTGGTTTGGGGAAAGCTATCAGATAAATACGGTCGTAAGCCCATTATCATTGTCGGTCTCATCGGGTTTGTGATAATGCAGTTGTTAACAGGACTTGCCACATCTTTATCAATGCTCTATGTTGCTCGGATATTTGGGGGCATTTTTACATCATCAGTTATTCCAGTTAGTAATGCTTACTTAAGCGATATCACTTCTGAAAAACGTAGAACCAAAATAATGGCTTGGTCTGGTGTAGCCATCAGTTCTGGGGTAATTTTTGGTCCTGTCATTGGTGGATTTCTGTCCCAAACTAACATTCATATTAAATATTCTATAGGCCTGCTACATTTAGACCGATTTTCAGTACCATTCTTGTTTGCTGCTATATTAGGATTGATTGTTTTATTTATAGTAACAAAATGGTTAAAAAACACTGTTCGATTTCAAAAACAAACTTCAAAAAAAGTGAGTTTAGGATTTACGTTTAGCAAATATTTAATCGTGTTACTAGCGTTGTCATTTGTGCTACAACTTGTTGTGACTTTATTTGAAACAGTATTTTCAATATACGGCAAAGATGAATTGGGGTTTAACAGCAATCAAGTTGGTATTGGTTTTATGCTATGTGGCTCTGTAATGGCTGTTTTGCAACCTGTTTTTGCAAGTTATGGAGAAAAGGTCTTATCTACGAAAAAACAAATTGCTTTAGGGTTGTTAATAGGTGGAATATCTTTAATCGCTTTTCCTTTTTTTAAAAATGAATACTTTGTCTATGGCTTAATTGTTCTTTTTGCGGCAGGAGGCGCAATGGTAACCCCTAACTTATTATCAGCAGTTTCCTTAACATCAAAAGAGAATACAGGTAGAAATATATCTATACAAAGCTCAACCAATAGTATTGGTCAGATTTTAGGCCCTGTTTTAGGGACTTGGTTAATAGCAGGCGGCTTTTTTTATCCATTTGTTATTGCTGGTGTTATTGTTTTAGTTGCTATTAGCTCTCTGTTTTTACTTAAAAATCCACCATAAAACACAATCATCTTACTTATAGATTATTAACCCAAATCTAAAGCCCAATAATTTAATTCAAATTGTACTAGATAATTGTAAAGAAACAAAAATAGTCGAAGAATCCAATCTTAATGATTTCAATAATGCCGAAAAAGGAATTTCCATTTATAGACAACATTTGAAGAAATTACATGTATGAAATAGATTTAGAGAATCACAAACTTTTTAATTGCAACTAATAAATGAAAACAAAAACATTAACCTCTATGAATTTGAATACACAAAAATATTGTAATTCTCTCTTAAAAAGTGTGCCCTGTATTAAGTATCCCATTCATAATTTGATACATACCCACCAAGTTGTTGCTAATGTCAGATACTGTATCCTATCAAAGTAAGGTGGGATAACTTAGGTTAATGTTAAGAGATAGATTTAGTTAAGTTGTTAAACGTTAAATCTATCGCAAATGGACAAGAAAAACAAAAGTGCTAAGTCCTCGATCAAGGATGTCAAATGCCGAACTCGAAGAAGTTTTCAGCGGGAGAAAAAATCCAGATCGTGATCGAAGGATTACAAGGCGAAGATAGTATAGCAGAGAACCGCCATAAGGAAAGTATTCACCGCAACCAGCACTATAGATGGTATAAAGACTTCATGGAGACTGCAAAAATCTTGTGGCTGAACTTATCCTTCAGAACAAAGTGCTCATAAAAAAATGATTGACGAGGTCTTGGCCAAACAGAGAAAGCAAGAATTAGAATTGTACAAGTTACATGCTAAAGACGACTCATTTCAACAAGCATTTTTTGATACTATGAAACGCTTAATTGAGACTCGTAATTAGTATGAGTGAATTTAGATTGATTTTTCCTGTGAGCGAGATAATGCATTATGCTGAATCTTATAATTATACGGATGATAATTACGTAAAGAACATTGGTGAAAAGGCCAAAGCTAATGGTTATTTAAATAGAGATGATTTTCTTTCTTTGTGTTATTGGAAAACACCTCGATCAAAAAATAAATGCAGATTAAACTCCGAGGATTATATTCAAGAAATTACTCAGGTCGCGTTTTCAACCAATAAGGATAAATTATCTATCGAAATATTAACTCTACTTAACGGAGTAGGATGGCCCACCGCATCCGCTATCTTACATTTTTGTCATACCAAAAAGTATCCAATTTTGGATTTTCGAGCTTTATATTCATTAGGTGTTCAAGTTCCAAAACAATATGATTATGAGTTTTGGAGGCAATATACTCAAGAGTGCAGAACCATAAGTGAAAACCTAAAAATAGACATGAGGACTTTAGATAGAGCTCTATGGCAGTATTCAAAAGAAAATCAATAGCCTTCTGTTAAACTCTTTCTCTATTTTAACTTATTGAAAACATTACGAAACAAAAAGCACCCATTAAAAACGAGTGCTCTTTATTTTGATGACCCAAGGTTAAAGGCTAA
>JBGTUV010000045.1:0-7728 GCA_041938985.1 Candidatus Nitromaritima sp.
ATAATGTTGTTAATTCAGGAGTTTCTAAGGTTATGATAGAAAGAACTTCGCAAAAATGTTTTGTAACAATTTATACTTCAAGACCTGGCTTTGTAATTGGAAAAAAAGGAAGCGACATTGAAAAAATAAAGAAATTCATATAAGAAAAAAAACGACTGAACTCAGGGTCTTTTTCCATATAGCCAATTGAATAAACATGAATGACAAACCCAACACCTGTAACGATGAGGAGCATGAAGACTGACAACGGATCAACTAGGATAGACATATTGAGGGAAAAGGAACCGGCAGTCACCCAGTTGTATAGAGTGGAGGTTCCTCCCTTTTCATTTTCTCCACCCAATAAAAATCCAACTAGCGCACCCAAGGTAATCAGAAAAGAAACCCCAACCGAACCACAACCAAGTAGGCCCGCGCTTTTGCGTGACATACCATTTCCAAACCAACTTAGAAGAACGAAGCCTACCAGAGGAGAAATTAATATAAACCAGCAATAAGAAAACAAGTGCCTTATCCTTTTAAAGTATTGATGTGATCTACATCCATATCATGCCGGGTTCTAAAAATCGTAAGAATGATGGCAAGTCCAACTACTACCTCAGCCGCAGCCACCGTCATGACCATCAATGCAAAAATTTGTCCATCCATCGATTTTTGAAAACTTGAATACCCTATTAGGAGGAAATTTACAGAGTTGAGCATTAGTTCCACAGACATAAACATGATCAAGGGATTTTTGCGGATAAGAAAGCCAGTCGCCCCCACGCAAAATATGCTAGCACTTATGAGGAGAACAAATTGATGTCCCATCGTTATTTCATTCTCCTACGAACAGGGACATAGGAAAATTTTGAAAGACAAATAATTCCGACTGCCGCAACCAGAAGTAAGACGGATGCAAGTTCAAATGCAACTACATGACGTGAAAATAATTCTAGCCCGATTGCCTTGGCACTGCCCCCGACCTCAGCAACCGTCTGAACATCAAACGCTCCCTCAATAGGTCTGGTAGGCCCTACCGTCGCAGATAAAAATAATTCACCAAGCATGGTCGCCACAAAAGCAATCGCCAGGGAACGTTCGGTTGATGGTTCTTGTATTTCCTTTTTTCCACCAAGAAGAGCTATGATGAATAGAAATAAAATCATTACCGCTCCGGCATATACAATTATTTGAACTGCCGCAATAAACTCTGCGTTATAGAGGAGAAATAATAAAGCGAGACAAATCATATGACCGATTAAATACAAAGCGCAGTAAATCGGAGACGAACAAAGAATCACACCAAGGCTCGCAAGTACCGCGGTCAGTCCAACTAGCGTTGTGACAGTTGCCCTAGTTAGCTCGAATAAATCGAATTCGAACAAAGCCCCCCCTTGATTTAAGTAATTTAAATATTCAGTGCTTCAAAAAGCGAAGAAATACCCTAAGGCTAAATGTCCCCAAAAATCACAGTTCTGTCAAACGCGTGTTGTGTTACCCAGGATATTTACTTTAAATTCATTCGGTTCTGGGTAAACCAGCAAGTCGCTCTTAGTAGCGATGTATGTATCTCGATCATAGTCGGCCAGTTCATAATGCTCACGCAACACAACGGCATCCACTGGACATGCCTCTTCACAGTACCCACAATAAATACATCTAAGTAGGTTGATTTCATAAGTCTCTGCATAACGCTCACCCGGAGAAACGGGGTGATCAGGATCATTTTCAGCCGAAACAACATGGATACAATCCACCGGACAGTTGATAGAACAAAGACTGCAACCAATACACTTTTCTAAACCATTTTCATCACGGTTTAAGAAATGGCGACCACGAAAACGTTCTGGCATAATCCTCTTTACTTCCGGATAAGAAAATGTAACCGGTTTGGAAAACAGGTTCTTGAATGTCACTCCAAGTCCTATCAATAAATTTTTAACGCCATCAAAAGTTTTTACAATCATATCTTGTCACCTTTATCACAAAACCACTAACACACTTGTAACTAGAAGGTTTAATAAAGAAATTGGGACGAGAACTTTCCAACCAAAAGTCATTAATCGATCGTAACGTATACGTGGGTATGTCGATCGCAACCAAATAAAAACACAAAGAAGAAAAAGCACCTTCCCTGCAAACGCTACAATGGGCCAAACTGGAACTCCATAAGCATTCCATCCACCCAAAAACAAAAGAGTGACTAGTGCGCTCATAGTCACCATATTGATGTACTCGCCCATAAAAAACATCGCAAACTTCATACCGGTATATTCAGTATGAAAACCTGCAACAAGCTCCTGCTCAGCTTCTGGCAAGTCAAATGGCGCACGGTTGGTTTCAGCAATCCCTGCAATAAAAAACAATAAAAAGGCCAAAGGTTGAATCAAAATATTTGGATAAGAATCTTGGCTATTAACCATATCAATCAAACTCAGTGATCCCGTTAGAACAACAACACTCAAAGCGGCTAAACCCAATGTGAGTTCATAACTAATCATTTGGGCCGAGGATCGCAATCCCCCCATCAGAGAGTATTTATTATTAGAAGAAAGCCCAGCAAGAACCATCCCATAGACACCCATCCCAGAGATTGCAAACACAAATAACAATCCAATATTAACGTTTGCCACCCACAACCCAATTTCCTGACCAAAAACCTTTACGGGTTCACCAAATGGAATCACTGCAAAAGTAACAATCGCCGTAAACACAACAATAGCTGGAGCCAAATGAAAAAGAAACTTATCAGCTGAGCTTTGTATAATCGATTCCTTGAACAAAAGTTTAATTGAATCTGAAATAGGCTGCCCTAAACCGAATGGTCCGACTCGATTTGGACCAAGTCGCACCTGAAATCGACCCATCAAACGGCGTTCAAGCCAAACTAGGGCGGGTACAATTCCTAGCAAAGCACCCGCAATCACAAAGGCTTTAACGCTACCTATGATTAGATAAGTATAAGGCTCAAAAAAGTCTATAACATCATCGATCATAATCAGTTTTTAAATACCTGTTAACGGTTAGTAGTTGAAAAATTATTTCTAACCTTACTATTTAAAGTCAAAGGGTGACTTCGTTGATCAGTTTTAGCCTTTCTTCACTTCAACCCAGCTCACGGAACCACTACGAGCTAACCTTAATAATCCTTGGTCGTCTGATACTCTTGGGACAACAACTGCGCCGGGGTTACATCGATCTGACACCTCAACGATGGCCCGCACATCGACCCCATTCGCTGTAAGAACTGCCTGATCCCCATTAGAAAGATCCAATTTCAAAGCATCACTTTCATGCAAACATAAAGTGGATGGCAAAAAGTGGTGTGCAAGCGGTGAAGAGGCATCAAGAACCTTATCCTTCGCAAATAATTGCGTCGCAACTCGTAATTTCAATCCCTTCTCGGAAGAATCTATCTTTTGTATCTCTGGTATCGATCCGTTTGTAGACTCGATTTTTTCACGAGTTTTACCTTCTTTCTTAATTGATTTTTTACTAATTTCATTATAACCAGGAACCGTTTGGGAAAGCTCTTCCGTCACACTAAAGGAGGTGAGGTACTCAATTGGTTTTTCGCTCAGACTATTAATCATTTTTGAAATTATTTTCCAGTCAGGCGAATTATTAGTATTCAATCCACGCTTCCTATACTGAACACGTCCACCTATGTTTGTTGTTGTCCCTTCATCATAACCTGGCCCATTAGAGGGCAAGACGATATCCGCCAGAGCGGAAGTTTCAGTTTTCATCATATCGTGTACCACAAGCAGGGGCAGGGTTTTAAGGGCTGCTTCAACCCGTTTACCATCAGGGAAATCAACGATGGGATTACTCCTGTATACAAGAAGCGCTTTAAGTTCTCCTGACTCGGCTTTATCTATCATCTCCAGAGCTGAAAGTCCCTTGGTGTCAAGGAAAGCACTATCACCCCAAATCTGCTGAACCTTATCTGAGTCAGAACTAGAAATTCCTCCGGGATAGTAATCTGGAAGAATTCCCATATCCACTGCTCCGACAGAGTTAGTAAAGGGTGCCGCTGGTATGGCCCCACACTCCATGGTTGGAATCTTGTTTATTACACCAAGTAAATGTTTGAGCATAAAAATCGAGCTTCCTGTAAGCGAAGCCGGATTGTAAACAACGCAAACTTTCATTGCCGTACGAACAAGCTCCGACATTTTCTTCATCTGATCCCCAGCAATGCCTGTTAGCGATTCGTCATTAGAGTTTCCTTGCACCATCGGAATGTCTAACTCTGCAGAAAGGTTATTGACTAAAGCCGCTAAGGCAATCCCATCCGAACCCACATCATACTTTAATGATAAATCGGCAATCTTATCTAGATCCGTTCTCTGGTCGTTCAAAATCGCAAGCTTTACCCCCTTTCGTGTAACCGCTTTTTTTATACGAAGATCAAGAATCGGCAGTTCTTCAGCTGGATCACTCCCAATAAGCAAAACTAGATTTGCGGTTTCAATGTTCAAAAAATCGTAATGATCAACTGGTAATCCTGGGGTGTCTAAATAGTTTTTATGGTCGAGGTTATTAGTTCCAAGAGTGAAACGAAACAACTTATGGTAAAGATACAGTTCCTCATTGGTCCCAAAAGGAGACCCAATAAAACCAATACTTTCAGGGCCATGTTCATCAACTATTTTTTTTAAAGACTCAGCAGTCTGCGTTGCTGTTTCGAGGGTGTTGGCTACTTTTTGTTCACCATCAACCAAGATCGCTGCTTCAACTATTCGATTATCACTTTCAATAAAACCATACCCGAAGCGGGCCTTATCACAAACCCACCCGTCATCGACCAAGTCATTAGGACGGGTTTCAATACGCATAAACTTGTTCGTACGTGAACCAAGAGTCATATTACAATTGCACCCACAGTGAGCACATAGTGTTGCAGCATTGTCCAAATCCCAGGTACGTGCCTTAAAACGAAATTGTGTGTTGGTCAACGCCCCTACTGGGCAGATATCAATGACATTACCAGAATACTTCGTGGCATAAGGTTCGTTATTAAAAGTGCCTACTTCGTTATTAAAACCACGATTAAGCATGACTAATGCACTCTCTTGTTCAATGATATCGCTGTATCTTGTACACCGTTGACAAGCGATACAACGCTCCCGATCAATAGTGATAACTGGACTGAGCGGCGTTGCCTTATCACGATTAGCACGTTCAAATTCCATGCGCGTATCACCAGGACCATATTTAAAAGTATTATTTTGCAGAGGACACTCTCCGCCTTTATCACAAACCGGACAATCCAAGGGGTGATTAAGTAAAGTAAACTCCAAAACACCCTGTTGTGCTTTTACAACCTTTGGGCTTTCCGTTTTCACCACCATATCTGGCATCACGGTCTGAGTGCAGGCCGTGGTGAGTTTAGGCATTTTCTCTACTTCGACAAGACACATACGACAGCAGCCAAATGGACCCAGCTTTTCGTGATAACAAAATACCGGAATCTCTATCCCAATCTGTTTTGCAGCTTCAACCACTAGAGTGCCCTTAGGAACACTTACTGGCTGGTCGTTAATCGTTATATTAATATTGTTTTCTTCAGACATAATTTACCTCACGCGGTAACTGCGCCGTCTTCCATTTTCTTAATAAGTTCATCGTAGTCGGAACGAAAATGCATAATACTACTTGCTACTGGAGCCACCGCAGCATCTCCAAGTGCGCAAAAACATTTGAAGCTCATGTTATCGCAAATATCTTCGAGCTTCTCGATCTGTTTGTTTGATCCCTTGCCATCTTGAATATCACTAAGAATTTGATACATCCAGCGGGTTCCTTCACGACATGGAGTACATTTCCCACAGGATTCATGCATGTAAAAATAGGTCATTCGCAGAGCCGCCTCGACAATGTTGACGGTATGATCCATTACAATGAGAGCTCCGGAACCAAGCATGGAGCCAGCTTCAGCTATTGCTTCATAGTCATAGGGCACATCCACTTTATCTGCTGTAAGAATATTCGCGGAAGAACCACCTGGAATGAAGGCTTTTAATTTATTATCATCACGGATGCCCCCAGCCATATTAAAAATAAGTTCACTGGTTGGAGTTCCCAGAACAATTTCATAGTTTCCAGGTTTCTTTACATGACCAGAAACACTTACCAATTTGGTACCTTTACTCTTTTCTGTGCCAAGAGCAGCGTGTTTCTCTGCACCTTCATTGATGATCCACGGAACCACGCACAAGGTTTCCACATTATTGATAACAGTAGGTTTCCCATACAAACCTTCTACTGCTGGGAATGGTGGTTTTAGTCGTGGCTCGCCACGCCGCCCTTCAAGAGAATTGAGTAAAGCCGATTCTTCCCCACAAATATAAGCTCCGGCACCGAGGTGAGTGTAAAGATCAAGATCTAACCCCGAACCCATAATATTTTTACCCAAGTATCCTTTCTTGTGTGCCTCTTCAATCGCCTTGTCCATAAGGTCTGAGGCATGTTGAAATTCTCCACGGTAATAAATATAGCCAGTTTCTATTCGGCAGGCAAAACAGGTTACTATGATCCCTTCAATAAGAAGGTGTGGGGTTTTTTCAAGAAGCTCGCGATCCTTACAAGTACCGGGTTCACTTTCATCGGCGTTACAAGCGAGATAACGAGGAAAAACATCCTTTGCCAGAAAACTCCATTTCAAACCTGCGGGAAATCCAGCACCGCCTCGCCCACGTAATCCCGAAGCTTTGACCATCTCCACAATTTCCTCGGGTTTTTTAGCGAAGGCTTTTTTTAAAGATTGATAACCACCTTGTTTTTCGTAAACATCAATAGAAGTGAGTCCCTTCATATCGATGTTTTTAAATAAGATCTGGGTCATAAATTTTCCATTTATGGTAAAGAATCAAGAATTTGGTCAATCTTTTCTTTTGTTAAGTTTTCGTGAAACGTATCGTTGACTCGCATCATCGGAGCACCGCAACAGGCGGCAAGACATTCTTCCTTATGAAGCGTAAACTTATTATCTTCCGTGGTTCCTCCTCCAATGACACCGAGTTTTTGACCTGTATAAGCAAATAAATCGTCAGCACCGTTTAATTGACAACTGATGTTGTGGCAGAAAAGGATGATATATTTGCCTGTTGGCTCAGTGTGGTACATTGTGTAAAAAGACATTACTGACTGAACATACCCTGGGGACAAATCAAGTTTTTTACCGATCGCCTGCATCGCTTCGGGGCTGATATAGCCTTCACGCCGTTGAACTAAGGTTAAAAGAGGTAATAATGCGGACTGTTTTACGGGATATTTTTCAACAATCTTTTCGATTTTATTTTCGTCTTCCTGAGTAAATGTGAACATCAGCGATCAACCTCTCCCATTACAATATCTATACTCCCTATAATGCCCACGACATCAGCGATAAAACATCCCTCCATCATTTTACACATTCCTGGAATTGCCATAAATGATGGGGCCCGCAGCTTTACTCGACTAGGAACATTACTACCATCACTAACTATGTAAAATCCGACTTCTCCACGCGGTCCTTCTACTGGAACATACGTCTCACCCTTTGGTACAGAGACCCCCTCTGATACAAGCTTAAAGTGATGAATCAAAGCCTCCATGCTTGACTTGAGCGTTTTCCGATTCGGCAAAGATATTTTATTGTCGTCTACCTTATAAGGACCTGAGGGTAGTTTTTTCAAAGCCTGCTTGACAATCTCACGACTTTGCCTTAACTCAGCAACGCGCACTAAATATCGATCATAA
>JBGTUV010000046.1:0-7628 GCA_041938985.1 Candidatus Nitromaritima sp.
GCCTTAAATACCATGATTAAAGATCCGGATGCTACTGTCACCCAATTAATGAAACATATCAAGGGGCCTGACTTCTCTGGAGGCGGAATCATTCTTAACTCTAAAGCAGAAATTAGGAGTGCTTACGAGAGGGGCTTAGGTGCGGTAAAAATACGCGGTGAATGGAAAATCGAACAACTACCTCGCAGCAAACAACAAATAATCATATATTCCATACCTTACGGCGTAAATAAAGCCCGTTTGATTGAAAAGATAGCTGAAATCATAATTGCTAAAAAACTTCCTCCGCTTATCGATGTCCGTGATGAAAGTGACGAGAACATGCGTATTGTACTTGAATTAAAATCAGGTACCAATACTGAAAAAATTATGACCTATCTCCTTCGTCACACTGAACTAGAAAACAACTTTCAGCTAAACTTTAATTGTCTCAAATCAACTGGCGAACCCGCACGTCTATCTCTTAAAGAAATATGTCGAAGCTTTCTTGATTTCCGAAAGGAAGTGGTGACTCGCCGACTAGAATATGAGCTTGCCATTTTAATCAAACGTCTTCATATCTTAGACGGGTTTGTGACAATCTTTAGTCAACTGGATAAAGCTCTTAAAATAATCCGCAGTTCCAAGTCAAAGCAAGAAGCACACGACCAGTTAAAAAAAGGATTTAAATTAGATGATGAACAAGTATCGGCAGTTTTAGAAATTCCGCTATATCGATTGGTTGCAATGGAAGTGGAGAAAATACTCGCAGAGCAGAAGGAAAAGTCAAAAGAAAAAAAACAGATCCAAACAATTTTAAATTCTGATAAAAAAATATGGGCTGGTGTACAAAATGAACTACATGAAATTGATGAAAAGTTTGGAGACAAAAGACGTACCAAAATAAAAACCATCGAACTTGTCGAATACAATGCCGAAGATTTCATTGAACATGAAGATGCTTACCTTGTTTTAAGTAAAAATGGATGGCTACGCAAATTTAAAACCGTTGTAGAACCCAGCACTCTAAAATACAAAGAAAATGACTCTCTCCTCGCAACCGTAAAAGCAAATACCCGTGAGTTTGTTGCTTTTTTTACTTCACGAGGAATGGTATTCGTCTTCAAACCATACAATTTACCTTATACTCGGACCGGATTTGGTGAACCTGTTCAGAATTTATTTAAATTTGCTGATGGGGAAAAAGTAATATCAATTCTCTCACTTGATCCTGCAGAGCTTGCTGCTGGCCAAATTTTTTCCACTGGAGATTCTTCTAATAAGTCCAGTCGCCAAACTCGACTAAGCTTTGCGAGTGAAAACAAAGGTGGTTTAGAGGGCATGATAATAGGAAGTTCTGGCTATGGTTTTCGCTTTCCCTTATCCAATCTTATCGAAACCACTCGATCCGGACGAAAATTAATGACATTAAAAGGTAATGACAAAATAGTAGGGTTTTCTCTTGTAACCGGAGACCACTTATTTATGGCGTCGGTCAATGGAAAGGGTATTGTTATCCCAGTCGAACAGGTTTCATTACTCACAGGAGCTGGCATGGGTTCACGTCTTATAAAACTGATAAATAGCTCACTAGCCGGCTTCAAAGTCACTAATAAAAATGGTCATTCAACGATCACCCTTGAGGATGGAAAAACAAAAAAAATTAATATCAAGGACATCCGTGTCACTAATCGTGGAGGCCAGGGAATCATTATATCAAAACGAAAAAAAATAACTGCAGTCGAATAACACAGGATTATCATGGGAACATATAGTGCTAAGGATCTACAGGTACTGGAGGGACTTGAACCTGTTCGTCGTCGTCCCGGAATGTATATCGGATCTACGACCTCTACAGGACTACATCATCTAGTTTGGGAAATTTTAGATAATTGCGTAGATGAAGCTCTAAATGGCCACTGTGACGCAATTGAAATCACGCTTGAAAAGGATGGCGGCATTACCATACATGATAATGGACGCGGTATTCCAATTGACACATTTGCTAAGACCAAAAAAAGTGCCATGGAAATTCTTTTTACTACTCTACATTCAGGTGGAAAGTTCAGTGAAGATAATTATAAAGTTTCAGGCGGACTTCACGGTGTTGGCATGGCAGTTGTCTGTGCTTTGAGTGAAAGTTTGACCGCAACCTCAAAACGTGATGGATTTGAGTGGACTCAATCGTATTCTCAGGGCAAACCACTTACCAAACTCAAAAAAGGGAGAGCGGTTAGATCTTATGGTACCTCTATTTACTTTAGGCCTGATCCAACAATCTTCCCTAATATAGACTTCAATATACAATCAATTTTAGAGCAAGCAGAATCAAAAGCTTTTCTAAATAAAGGATTAAAAATAGTAGTTATCGGGATTAGTGAAAAAAAAGAATTCCAATATCCTAACGGTATTCAAGATTACATTGAAAAAATTATTAGCAAACGCCCCACCCTTTCAGATACGCCATTCTATATAGAAAAAGATGATGAAAAAATGCGGCTTGAGACAGCTTTCCAATGGACATCAGGCACGGAAACAATAGTTCACTCTTATGCCAATGCTATCAAAACAGTGGATGGAGGCAGTCATGAAACTGGGTTTCGCAATGGGACAACAAAAGCACTACGGTCCTATATTGAACGGCGAAAACTATTACCTAAGGGTATCAATAACATAACAGGTGACGACGTTAGAGAAGGTCTCATCGCTATTATAAATGTTTACCTTCAAGGTGATGTTGAGTTTCAAGGTCAAACGAAAGGTCGATTAAATTCAGACATCACATCTCAAGTGGAATCAGTTGTCAAACACTCACTAGAGCATTACCTACTTGAAAACCAGACGACGGGGGACTCAATTGCTAACCGTGTCATCTTGTCAGCTCAAGCCAGAATAGCTAGTAGACATGCCAAAGAAGCTGTTCAGCGTAAAACAAATATTTCTCATCGCCTCAACCTTCCTGGAAAACTTTCAGATTGCGCAACAACAGATAAAAATAAAGCCGAACTGTTCATCTGCGAAGGTGACTCTGCAGGCGGTTCAAGCAAGCAAGCTCGAGACCGAAAAACACAAGCCATTCTCCCTATCCGTGGAAAGATTTTAAACGTACAAACTGCAACTATGGCAAAAATACTCGCCAACACTGAAATCCAAAATATCATTTCTGCTGTTGGCACTGGGTTGTCCCCTAAATTTGATTACAGTAAATTACGATATGGCAAAATCATCATCATGACAGATGCTGATGTAGATGGCGCTCATATTTGCACTCTCCTATTGACCTTTTTTTATCGTTGCCTTCCAGAACTCATCACCAATGGAAATTTATTTATTGCTCAACCTCCCTTGTATCGAATCGACTCCGGAAAAAAAATGTTCTATGCCATAGATGACAATGAAAAAGATCAAATTATCGAAAAACTCAACGGTCACAAATATGAAATCGGTAGGTTTAAAGGGCTGGGGGAAATGCCTGCTGCTGATTTAAAAAAGACGACCATGAATATACAAAACCGATCTCTTCTAAGAGTAGCAATAGGCGATTCTAAAAATACTGAAAAAACATTTACTCAACTCATGGGGAAGGACGCAGAGTTTCGTTTCAATTTTATAAAAGAACGCGCAGAGTTTGTACACGACCTAGATGTTTAAACTCAGAGAAAAAATAATTCAACAAGTTACTTATCGTATATTATTTAACTAATTCTCCGTTTATTGTTTCCATCCATTGAGATAAACTATCAAGAGCTTTTAATTCAATTTTTTTATTTCTTTCCCGTTTATTGCGAATTTTCATTTCATGGACCTGAAAAAGGCCGTAATTAATATTCATCGGTTGAAAAGATTGGCGACGAGTCTCCGTTACATATTTGAGCAGCGATCCTAAAGCGGTATCAACGGGAGGAGTCGAATACACCTCTCCTTTTATTCTCTTTACTGCACTGAGAGCAGCAAGTAATCCCATTGAAACTGACTCAACGTAACCCTCCACACCAATAATTTGTCCGGCAAAATAGATACCGCTATTTTTTTTCAAGTCGAGCTCACAACTTAAAACATCGGGAGCATTAATATAGGTATTCCGGTGTATTGCGCCAAATCGAAAAAATTCTGCATTTTCCAAACCAGGAATCAGCCTTATCACTCGTTTTTGCTCTGGATAGGTGAGCTTGGTTTGAAATCCAACTAGATTAAAAGCTGTGCCCTCTTTATTTTCATGCCTTAATTGTACGACAGCATAAAATTGCTCCTTTGTTTCTGGATGCAGTAAGCCAACTGGTTTTAGTGGGCCGAAGGCAAGAGTTTTATCCCCTCGCATAGCAAGCTCTTCAACAGGCATACAACCTTCAAAGTAGATCGGTTTTTCGAATGATTTAAAAGGGACCTTTTCACCATTTTTCAATTCATTAACCAGAGAATAGTACTGACCTTCATTCAAAGGGCAGTTAAGATAATCATCCGTACCCTTATCATATCGTGAGGCAAAAAATGTTTTATCGTAATTAATCGTATTAGCATCAACTATCGGAGATATTGCATCGTAAAAATAAAGATATTCTTGACCAATTAAGCGCGAAATACTTTCGGATAGCCTTGGTGACGTAAGAGGTCCGGTCGCCACAATAACGGGGCCCTCAGAAGGTATCTCCGTAACCTCTTCACGTATCAAAGTAATATTGGGATGTTTTAAAAGTTGTTCGGTAATTTTTTTGGAAAAGAGTTCTCTATCTACCGCAAGAGCTGCACCTGCTGGAACAGCATGGGTATCACCAGCATCAATAACAAGAGAATTGAACTTCCTAAGTTCTTCTTTAAGAAGATATGGTGCTGAGGGGGATTGATTGTTACCCAACGAATTACTGCAAACTAACTCAGCGCAATGATCGGTTTTATGGGCAGGTGTAGGTTTGACAGGGCGCATTTCATACAAAACAACAGAAACCCCACGCTCTGCTGCTTGCCAAGCTGCCTCAGACCCGGCGAGCCCGGCTCCAAGTATAGTAAGATAATCTCTCACTGTCTTTTTTTTTTAAATATCACGCAACTGCAGGTTTTTTATAATCGCATTCTGATTCGGGGCAAATAATCGAGGTGCCTTCATCTTTTTTCCACTTTTCCACGGTATAAGCATTGTTGCATTTCGGGCATGGATCAGGTACTGGTTTATCCCATGACACAAAATCACAATTAGGATAGGCAGTGCACCCGTAAAACATTCTTCCTTTCTTAGATCTGCGCGCTGCAATTTTTCCTTTACAATCATCTTTCGGGCAGTTGATACCTAGATCAATCGGTTTAGTAAATTTACAATCAGGATAGTTTGAGCATGCAATAAATTTCCCAAAACGACCAACCTTCAACACAAGAGAGGATTGACACTTATCACAAGTACCCTCAACAGTGGTAGGTTCTGACACCGCTTTACCATCTGATCCTTCTTTCGCAATTTGTTTTGTGTTTTTACAATCAGGATAACCAGAACATGCCATAAACTTCCCAAACCTTCCCCACTTAACAATCATAGGCTGACTACACTTATCACAAACCTCATCAGTTTCTTCAACCTCTGAGTCCCCGATTTTCTTTTCAGCTTCATCTAAGTCTGCCTTGAAAGGAGTGTAAAAAGATTGAAGAATCTTCACCCACTCTGCTTCACCAACTTCAATTTGATCCAACTGGCTTTCCATATCTGCGGTAAACTTAGTGGTCATAAAGCCAGGGAAATGTTCAAGCAAAAGATCCGAAACAAGGTAACCCAGTTGAGTTGGAGCCAGTCGACGCTCTTCGTTTGTCACATAAGCACGATCCTTGATCACACTTATAATCGCAGCATAAGTACTAGGTCGACCAACACCTTCCTCCTCAAGTTTTTTAACCAGCATAGCCTCACTAAACCTGGGTGGTGGCTGAGTAAAGTGCTGCTCCGGGTCAATATCAAGTAACTTAAGCTTCTCTCCTTTATCTAGTGCCGGTAAAATTTTATCGCCTTGCTTACTTTCCTTCTCGGCTGCCTCATCATCACCAGATTCAACATAAACTTGCATGAATCCGGAAAATTTGACTATCGATCCATTGCTCCGAAAAATATATTGTTCTGCTCGAATATCGAACGTGGTCGTATCAAGAACAGCCGGAACCATTTGACAAGAAACCGACCGAGACCAAATGAGCTCGTACAGGCGAAACACATCCTTCTCAAGGTACTCTTTTATCTCTGACGGCACTATAGCGACATCTGTCGGCCTAATAGCTTCATGTGCTTCCTGAGCAGATTTTTTGCTCTTGAACACGTTGGGCTCTTTGGGGCAAAATTTCTCACCGTAACGATTGACTATATAATCTCTGATTGCATCCGTTGCTTCCGTCGAGAACCGTGTCGAATCGGTACGCATATATGTAATCAAGCCCACCGTCCCTCGACTACCAATTGAAAGACCCTCGTAAAGGCGCTGAGCCAGCATCATAGTTTTTTTTGGAGAAAAATTAAGCTTTCGAGAAGCCTCCTGTTGCAATGTGCTCGTTATAAATGGTGCAACAGGATTTCTTTTTCTTTCTTTTTTTACGACATTATCCAAAACAAATTCTGCATCTTTCAAATTCTTTACAACTTCGTCAGCGCCCACTTGATTAGATATTTCCGCCTTGTTACCGTCGATCTTAAATAATTTACTTTGGAACTTAGGTTTAACTTTACCTTCCAAGTCTAGCGTGATCGTCCAATACTCTTCTGACTTAAAGGCCTTAATCTCATTCTCACGATCACAAACGATTCTAAGCGCAACAGATTGAACCCGCCCAGCGCTCAACCCAGGTTGAACCTTTTTCCATAGCATAGGGCTTATCTTGTACCCCACTAACCGGTCTAAAATTCGCCTTGCCTGTTGCGCATTAAATCTATTGAGATTCACCTCTGTAGGATTCTTAATAGCCTCCTTTACTGCCTTTTTTGTAATTTCATTAAACATTACCCTGTAAATCTTACCTTCGGTGTGTTTGGCAACCTCATTTCCAATATGATAGGCAATAGCCTCTCCCTCTCTATCCGGATCAGGAGCAAGATATATATCATTTGCCTTCTTAGCTTCTTTTTTTAAGTCACTAAGAATTTTTCCTTTACCCCGGATGGTAATGTACTCAGGAGTAAAGTTGTTTTCCACATCAACCCCAAGCTTACTCTTAGGCAAGTCTTTAAGATGCCCGACCGATGCCATGACAACAAAATCTCTTCCGATGAACTTTTTAAGAGTTTTAACTTTAGTGGGAGACTCCACTATCAGGAGAGACTTATTCCTCGCACCTCGTGTTGGCTTGGTTTTAGTCTTGGCCTTTAACTTTGTTTTAGTTTTTGGCTCTTCCTTAAGTTTCAGTTTAACTTTTGTTTTAGCCACAACCTCTCCTAATACATTATCACTACCAATAATTATGATGCCATGCCCTGCAATAGAACTTATATATCCTCACTACACCATCGATACTTATCGAAAAGTCTGATTATTCTTATAGATGAATAGGTCGCGCGTCAAGAAAAGAATACAAATAGATCACCTTCTGCATTACATATTTGTATTTGGAGTATTTTAAATAAACACTAATGACCACCTTTAAATTATTAATTTTCTGCATGAATGACATCAGTTAGCTTTTCAAGT
>JBGTUV010000047.1:0-7601 GCA_041938985.1 Candidatus Nitromaritima sp.
CTAATCTGCGATTTAACTTTTTAATTTCATTGAGGTGTTGTTTGGCAATAGATACTTGTCTACTTTCTCTTTGAGAACGAGGCACAAAGGTTTCTAAAATATTTAGAATAGATTCCGCATAAGCTCGTACGGAGGGTTTTGCTTTCGATTCACCAAATAAAAACCGTCTGGTCATTTTATTTAAATCGATTTTCATGATTTATTCCGCCTGCAATGATTTTTGCAAAGCTTGGCGAATAACGCTGCGTAACACCTTTTCATCCAATTGATCTAATACTTCTTGACGGCTTTCCGGGCCATGAGGGTGGTCCGAATCAACTTTAAATTCTTCCTCGTCCTCCTCTTCCTCATCTTCTTCTTCATCCTCCGCATAGGCAGCAGAAGGTCCATTTAAACTAAATAAAGATGACGTTGAAGCCGGTATGAACGCAGGAGTCAAATGTCCCATTCCATAGAAAAATACCAAGGCAATGAGGACGGTAAATATCGAGTTTTTGGTTTTTGGTTTCTCAGACGAATGATGCATCAAGGCCTCTATTTATATCAAGGGAAGTCTTTATGAAAGACCAGACTCAGTTATATTTAATAATCAGCAACAGATGAGAAGTTTGGTCCTTTCTTACATGCATGAATAGATTAACTCAGCGCTAAATAAACCGGGACATAATAACCCAATTGAGACGTAAAGCAGAAAGAAATATCATACGGTTTTTCTAATGTCAAGAGCTTTAAAAGTCTTTTATTTCAAATGACTTATGGGTATGTTTGTGTGTTGGGGTAAGGAAGAATGCAAGTCTTCTTGGTCAACGAGGGAATCGTTATGGATGTTTTTTTGTTTCCAGATTATTTTTTGATTCAACTTCGGTTAAGTCCTCTAGTGGCATAATGAGCAGACCGAATCCCATTGCTGTGCTAAAAACAGAAAGGAGTCCGACAAAGATCTGTGGCCATTCAGCGGTTATATCGCGCACAGACCAGACAAACAAAAATCCTCCGAGTACCATGAGCGCTACCCCTAAAAATCTAATTTTCCAGCTATTCATTGTTCTGGTTGTCCTCTGTAAGGGACCTTTTTTTTCGGTCAATGAGAATTAAGTTGCGGATATAAATAATTGAACCAAGGCTTTGCCCGAGAATGAAAACCGGGTCTTCTCTGTGGATTGCATACGTCAACAGGATAACACTTCCTGCAATACTGCAATACCAAAACGCAATAGGGATCGTGCTTTCTCCCTTTTTTTCGGAAACTAGCCATTGAATCACAAATCGTGCTCCAAAGGCGATCTGACCAATAAAACCGATAACCAGCCAGTAGGTTGTGGTCATTAATTAATCCTCCTCGATAATATCATAATTGATTTGTCTTTTTTTCATCCACCGGATCGCCAAAAGATCTTTGAATGAAGCGAATAGGCGGTTACGGATGTTATATTTTGAGTAACCATGCATGCGGGGATAATGCCCCACTTTTACCTGCGTGACGCTAAACCCTTCCATTTTCATCAATGTTGGGAAAAAGCGATGCATCCCATTGTACAATTTAATATTTTTGAAACAGGTTCGCCGAAACGCTTTGAGCGAGCAACCTGTGTCGGCTATGCATTCTTCGCTCAGGGCATTTCTCACTGCATTAGCTATTTTCGAAGAGAGTTTTTTGATCCAAGGATCGTTACGTTTATGCCGCCAGCCACATACAACGTCATATTCATTTATTTTCTCGAGTAGTAGAGGGATATCAGCAGGGTCATTCTGTAAGTCGGCGTCCATGGTAACAATAATATTACCGCGGGCTTTGCTAAACCCTGCAGCGAAAGCCGCTGTTTGACCATGATTGCGTCCAAACCGGATCAGCCGTAGATGGGGATTTCCATTTTTTAATTTACGTATGAGGTCTGCACTGCCGTCCACGCTTCCGTCATCAACTAAGATGACCTCATATTCCTTGTTAAGTGGTTTTATGCTTTTAGTGATTTTTTCGTCAAGTAGAGTTAGGTTTTCGCGCTCATTATAAATAGGAATAACGATAGAAATCTCTAACGCTTTGGACTCAGTTGATTCGGGTGAATTTATCATACCAAATTATTTAAATTCGTACAGGCGCAGGTGATAATGGTTGCGCAGCCAGTTGCCCACACGCGCCAAGGATGTCTGTCGCACGATTTTGCCGTATAAAAACGGTATGATTTTTTGACAGGAGATACTGCTGGAATGCGTGAACCCGTTCTTTGCTAGGAGGGTCAAATTCAGAAGGGGAGAACTTGTTAAACAAAATTAGATTTACTTTGCAGGGTATGCCGTGAAGCAACTTGGATAAACGTTTAGCGTCCTCGTCTCGGTCATTGATCCCTTCTAGCATAACGTATTCGAAGGTAAACCGCCGGGAAGGTTTGAGTGGGTATTCTCGCAAACAGTTTATCAATTTCTCTATCGGGTATTTTTTATTGATTGGCATAATTTCTTCCCGAGTTTTATTATCCGTAGCGTTTAGCGATATTGCAAGGTTCACGTGTAAATCTTCATTTTTAAACTTTTGAATGAGATCTACTTGCCCGGCAGTAGACAAGGTAATCTTCCGAGAAGATAGGCGTAAGGCTTCTGGCATAGTCATGAGCCGTATCGCATTAATGGTGGCATCATAATTGTCAAGCGGTTCGCCCATCCCCATGAACACAATGTTGGTTACTTGATTTTCCTCAGACAGGCTATCATTTACCGCAAGATATTGTCCGATGATTTCATCGCTTGTAAGGTTTCGCTTCAACCCCATTGTTCCGGTCATGCAAAATGTACATGCAAGGCGGCATCCAACCTGGGTTGATACGCACAAGGTCTTACGCTGATCTGAGGGCATCCAAACACTTTCAATTGTCAAACCATCTTTTAACTCGAACAGGTATTTGATCGAACCATCCTGCGACTTGGTCCTTTTGCGTATCAGAGGTAAAGAGATATAAAAATGTTCTTTCAATAAAGCGCGCAATACTTTGGATAAATTAGACATGCGATCAAAGTCATAAAGCTTGTAGTGATAGAGCCATATAAATATTTGGTGGGCACGATAGGGTTTTATTCCGTGCTCGAGTAAAAATTCTTGGAGGTGTGTATAGGAAAAGCCAATTAAATTCTTTGGTTGCATCTTTATTATTCGAATTCTGAAAAAGGATATCGTTTAGATCAATCCAGAGTTTTATTGAGATGAAGTGCAGGAAAAAGTCGCCTGATAGATGTGTATCGGTTCAATATAATTTATGTTCGATAAATAAGCTAGGTCTTTGTTTTGTTTATTCCTAGATTTTTAATTTTAAAGTGATTGAGGTGGTAGATGATCAATATTAGTTGCCGGGGTAAGGATCTCAACAATGGGCCTGCTGTTGGGGTGAAAACTTTTATGCAGGATAATATTTAAGTAGGGTGTAGGCCACACTTCCCATACTAATGAATGAGATGAAAAGGGAACATCCTGCGAGTCCCAAGACAGGGGCTGGGGTCGTTAAATGATTCCTGTTTTTCAACCATTGAAGCGCAATAAAAATGCATGATAGGGATACTGCGATCGCGGTCCAGGAAGGTATTAGGATCTTCGAGTTAAAAACGATATCGCTGTTCACATAGTTAAGGGTAGCGACAGCCCATCCTAATGAGGGCAGACTGACGAAATAGGAAATTAGAGCGTTGTTGTTTCCTTTCCCTTTATATCTAGAAACAAAACGAAACCCTAGAATAACGAGGGAACCTAAAAGAATAGAAACTAACAGAAAATTTGTTTTTTGTTTGTCCTTTTCACCGCGGATAAAATTGAGGGCCCCAAGGACGTACTTTGAAACTTCCACCTCATCCGCTTCGTAATATCCCCCCTTTGTAGTATCGTAGATAAAAACTCTCGCGGTGGTTGATTCAGCGGGAAGAGATATGGCTCGATATTCGTCTTTGGTAGCAGATTGGATTTCAATATAAACAATCCCAGTGTGATATTTAAGGCCGTAACTTGAAAGCTGGGCCAATTCATTTGCATATTTATCGTGCTCTGCGCGATAAGTTTCCTGAGATTTAATTAAATCAAAAAGTGCCTGGCGCGCCATCACATCGTAATTGTTTTCAAAAATCGTAGTGCATGATATGAGGTAAAACATAGACATAGACAAAAGCACTATTTTTTTTATCGCAGAAAAATGCATAACAAGATTGGTTCTGGTTAAACCGAGGGTTTATATTATCTAGATTATGAAAATCTAAGAGTGTATAGCATGCGTTCCCGGTTCAGGCAAGCATGGGAGAAATAGAATGTGGAAGAAGTTAAAGTTTGTTACCAGTAATTCAGATAAAGTTCGAGAAGCTTCGGATATTTTGGAGTGCTCGCTCGATCAGGTTTCAGGGTTAAATATAGATGAAATACAGGCTAGTGATATTAAACAGATAGTCACTCACAAAGCACAACAGGCCTTTGATGAGCTTAGGTGTCCTGTGCTGGTTGAAGATTCCGGCCTGAGTTTTACAGCATGGAATGGTCTTCCCGGACCACTGATAAAATGGTTTGAGATTAGTGTTGGTTGTCCTGGTTTGTTAAAAATGCTGGAAGGGTTTGAAAACCGAGAGGCTTTTGCGGTTTGTGTGGCAGTTGTTTTTGATGGACAGGAAATGCTCTTGGCTAGGGGGGAGAGAAGGGGGAAAATTGCGCGCAGCACTCGAGGTGAAAATGGGTTTGGGTGGGATGTTATATTTATTCCTGAGCATCATGAAAAAACTTTCGCTGAAATGAACTTTAATGAGAAAAATGCTATTTCGCACCGACGGATGGCTTTTGAAAAATTGAATATAAAAATAAAAAAAAGCTAGATTTGTAAATCGGGTGTGACTATTTAACTGGTATTGATTTGAAAATGTTTCTCTTTTGTTGGGTTTTATCGTGCTGGAATTATTGATTTACTTATCGTATAGTTGTGAAACCGTCTGTTGATATAATTTTAATAGTTTATGAGGTTTTGGTAAATGAATAAAAAGATAAGCTTGATTAAGAATGTTTTGATGATGTTTGTTGTTGTAGTCGTTTTTACCGGGACCACTGGTTGTGGTAAACCTGGTAGTGTCCTCAATTGGTATCCGAAGGCAGAACGATTGGAAGGTAAAATGACTTCTAATGTAGACCATGAGATTATTTTAGATTCAATTGATCTTAATGACACAGTTCTGATTAAGGGAGTGGACAAACATTCGATTAGTCGCTGGTGGATTGATGTCGAGTGCGACTATTGGGCTAGTTGTTTTATGCGATGTGACGGCTCAAAGCAACAATGTCGCAAGTTGGCGGAGGACTCTAATTTGACTGTGAATTCTATTTCTCCGTTTTAAAGTAAAAAAGTGTTTACTTGATTCATGGCATTAATTTTTACTGTTGATGACGATTCTGATATTAGAGGGCTGATTAAGGTTTTGTTTGAAGATCGGGGTCATGAAGTCGTGGCTTTGGAGAATGGAAAGCAGTGCCTTGACCGACTCGATGAAAACCCTTCCGTAATTTTTCTTGATGTGGCCATGCCGGTGATGGGTGGTATGGAAGCATTAAAAACTATAAAGAATTCCAAAAGCGACTTGCCGGTCATCATGGTAACAGGTGTTGACGATGTTGCTTCTGCTGTTAAGTCAATGAAGTTTGGGGCGTTCGATTATATTGTTAAGCCTTTTGATGAACTTCGTCTTTTTTCAGTCTTGGATAAGGCGATTGAGCAAACTTCCTTGGTCGGACAGGTTCGCTATCTTCAAGGGGAATTAAGTAGGATGCAGGGTGTCAGGACTATTGTGGGTGCAAGTCCCGCCTTGACTGATACACTAGAAAAAATTCAGAAAGTTGGTGCCAGTAATGCCGGAGTTCTACTTCTTGGTGAGAGTGGGACTGGAAAAGAATTGATGGCGCGCGCTATTCATGAGAACAGCCCTTTCTCTAAGGGTCTTTTTGTCGATATTAATTGTGGAGCGATTCCTGAAAACCTGCAGGAAAGTGAACTCTTCGGACACAATAAAGGTTCTTTTACGGGTGCAACTGAGACTCGGAAGGGGAGATTGGAGTTAGCTGATGGAGGAACCCTGTTCCTTGATGAAGTAGCCGAGATGTCATTGAAGACCCAAGTTAAATTGTTGCGTTACCTTCAAGAAAAAAGTTTTGAGCGAGTAGGGGGGGTAAAAAAGATTTTCACTAGCACTCGAGTAATAGCCGCTACCAATAAAGATCTTAACGAAAAGATAAAGGATGGATCTTTTCGAGAAGACTTATACTATCGACTGGCTGTGTTTCCAGTTACCATCCCACCGTTGAGAGAACGTAAGGAAGATATCCCAAGTCTTGCGGCGCACTTTGTTGATATATATAAAAAAGAATTTGAAAAAAAAATATTTTCAATTACATCTGAGGCAATGAATGCGCTAGTGAATTATTTTTGGCCGGGTAATGTGCGCGAGTTGGGAAATGTTGTTTATCAAGCAATGATAATGACAGAGTCTGGTTGTGTTGACATCGATAGCCTGCCAAGCAATGTTAAGAATGAAACGTACCAAAAGACCCATGGAGAGAATGAATCTCAATGTACTAGTAAAGAAGATTCTATTGACCCTTTTGAAGAGTCAGTAAGACAAGTCCTGCAAAGAGCTTTGGAGCTCACCAATGGGGATATTCCAGAGACTGCAAAAAAGTTAAAATTAAGTCGATCTAGCTTTTATAGAATGGTCCAAAAATACGACCTTACAAAACCAGTCCCTAAGAATTAAGCCATAGCAATGGTTTGAACCCGCTTTATATATCGAACATATACCTTAATAATATAATTGCTATTAGAATCCCTAAATCGGAATTCCATTTATGGGATATTTTATGCTCCTGTTTTAAGATTATAAGTAGAAAAACCATTTAAAAATTAGTCACTTAGTAAATCGAAGAGAAAGCGTTCTTGTCCGGCACAAGTATTGCTACCTTATCATAGAAATGTTGTCACCAGAACCTCTTGTGATGCTAATCAGTTGTGAAAACGGAGAGAGGTGCATGGATTATGTTATTCGGACTTTAGATGTCAACGGAAAATTGAGAAAGGAGCGATTCATGTTTTATTCAGTTCGTATTCTAGATAAAAACGGGATTCTGAAAAAGGTAGTAAAAGAAAAATTACTGAGTCAAAAACATTGGGAGTCGTTTTCAAACAAAAAGGGCAGAAAACATAAAGCGAAAAGAAGTTTTAATGCACATTTTAAGTCAAATAGTGACCCAAGTTTAGTTTAGGGTTTAGCTTTACATAATCACCATGGACCTTAAATATGGACAAAATTTTGTTGCTTGATATTCCTATCCCGCCTGCACCTAATGTCTGAGTCGAAGGCCTCCTTCTCTTTCGGCTCGGACCCGGTGCAGAGATAGAGCGGAGATAGATATAAAAAATTATGGTTGGAAAGAGGAGGGATTTGCTGGGAGTTTAAAACTAAAACTTGCTCCTTGGTTTTTAGATGGTTTGAATGTCAAGGTTCCGTTGTGAAGTTCGATCATTTTTTTTGCAATTGCTAGACCTAGCCCAGTTCCCTTTTCATCTTTCGTTGAGTCGGATTCAATCTTTTTAAAGGGTTTG
>JBGTUV010000048.1:0-7585 GCA_041938985.1 Candidatus Nitromaritima sp.
AATTTTGAGCGTAACCCCGCTATCATGAGCATTGTGAACGTGACCGCACATATAGTAATTGCGGTCCCAAAATCTGGTTGAAATAGAATGGGCACGAAGAAAAAACCGAGAACGATTAATTTAGGTAAGTATCCATAGGCAAAGTTTTTTAATTGATCGGACCGTTTCACTAGAGATTTAGCTATGAATAGTATCAGGGCAAACTTAGCAAGTTCTGATGGCTGAAAAGTGAACCCACCTATAACCAACCAACGCCTTGCTCCCCCAACTTCTTTTCCAAGACCAGGTATCATCACTGCTACTAACATCAAAAATGCCACGCCCATGATGTAATAGGTATATTTTTCTAATTCACGGTAGTTCATTTTGCGAGCGGATAGCATTACCATAGCCCCCAGAGCAACCCACACCACCTGACGTTTTAGAAAATAGTAAGCATCGTTATATTTTTCCATCGCGTATACCCCGCTAGAACTAAACACCATCACAAGTCCAATTAAGACCAGTATGATGGTCGTAGCAAGAAGTATTGAGTCACAATGGAATGGTTTTGACTTTAAGCGGTTCAACTTTTTCTCCACAAAATACATTCCCAACCCTTAACCAAAATCATCAGCCTTAGCAAGAAAACAAAAACCGAGAAAATCTAATTCAGACTATTATTACCGAACCTAAAAATAACTAAAAATCCCTACTCAAAGACGACCTACAATTTCCTTAAACTGATTTCCTCGTTCGATAAAATCTTTAAACATATCGAAACTAGAGCACCCTGGCGAAAGCAGCACAATATCTCCTGCCGTCGCTTTCTCCATGGACCGCTCGACAGCATCTTCCATACTCTCAGCGTCTTCATAACTAAAGGAACCATTCAAAACTTCCCGGAGTTTATTTTTTGTTTCCCCAATAAGAACCAAGTGCTTGACTTTTTCCTTAAATAGATTTTTTAAAACTCGAAAATCTCCCCCTTTATCCTTACCACCCGCAATCAAAATGATGGGGCGAGAAAAAACCTTTAAAGATTTTTGCAAAGCCCCCACATTGGTTCCTTTTGAATCATTAACGAAATCTATTCCACGGACTGTCCTTACCCATTCAACCCGATGATCAAGACCCTCAAACTTCATAGCGACGTTAGCAATGTCAGATTTAGTAGCATTAACAAGAGTAGCCACCGCTATTGAACTCAATAAGTTTTCAGCTTGAAATTGCATCGCTGTTTTTAGATCGCCAACTGATAAAATGCGCTTCTCTTTTCCATCAGAACAAGTAAACATGGAACCATCTTCCAAGTAAGCTCCCTCATCAACCTTGCCGCGAAGGCTGAAAAAAACTTTTTTTGCCTTACTGCGTTTTCCCTGCTTCATTACGTTTTCATCGTCTTTATTGAGAACCAGAATATCCCCATCATTTTGAAAAGCAGAAACCCTCCCCTTAAGGTCTGCATATTCCTCAAGGGTTTTATGTCGGTCTAAATGATCCGGAGTAATATTTAGAATAACCGCTATGTTTGGTCGAAAAGTTTTAATGCCCTCTAACTGAAAGGTCGAAATTTCCAAGACAAAATAATCAACCGGATCTTGCTCAAGTAAAGCAACGAAAGGAGTACCCAAATTTCCACCAACTGCGACTTTTTTCCCAGCCTGTTTTAAGATATCCCCAATAAGGGTTGTTACAGTTGACTTTCCGTTTGTGCCGGTTACAGCAATGATAGGTGTTTTAGTAAAACGAAAAGCTAGTTCAATTTCGCTAATAATTTGGACCCCTCGCCTGCGGGATTCCTCTAAAAACGACGCGTTAATATTTACTCCCGGGCTAAGAACTATCAAATCAGAAGATTCTGGAATCTCAGAACACCCAAATAGCGTCCGAACCCTCGGGGATAATGAAAGAAGATTTTTTTCTAATTCAATGCGAGACTTAATGTCAACAAGAACAACAGAGGCCTCCTTGGCAACTAGAAAGTTCGATGCTGCAACTCCAGTACATCCAGCGCCAACCACCGTTATATTTTTATTTTTTAGCAACATTATTATCTTAATTTCAACGTACTTAAGCTGACCATGGCTAGGACCACGGCAACTATCCAGAAACGAACAATCACTTTGGGTTCTGCCCAACCTGAATGCTCGAAATGATGATGTAGCGGTGCCATTTTAAAAAATCGTTTTCCACCGGTATATTTAAAATAGGCTACCTGGATAATGACAGACAGAGCTTCTATTACAAAAATACCCCCCACCAAAAGAAGCAAAAGTTCGTGTTTGGCTATAACTGCAATTGTCCCCAAAAGTCCACCTAAAGATAAAGACCCCACATCTCCCATGAACATTTGAGCCGGATAGGAATTAAACCAGAGAAATCCTAGGCTGGCACCTATTACAGCCGAACTAAACACAGCTATTTCACCCGCATCTTTGATATGTTGAATGCGAAGGTATTCAGCAAACTTAAAGTGTCCACAAAGATAAAGAATTAGGGTGTAGGTAATCGTAGCTATAATGATTGGGCCAATTGCTAGGCCATCGAGACCATCGGTTAGATTAACCGCATTGGATGTACCCACAATTGTAATGACGATCAGCAAGAGATACCAAGCACCAAGGTCGGGCGTAATCTCCTTAAAGAAGGGAATATATAAGCGCGTAGCATATTCACCCCTACTTGGGTCAAAATAAATTAGGTAAATACCTATAGCTAGACTCAATAAAATTTGCAACATTAACTTTACTCTCGCCGTCATTCCATCATTCTTTTTTAATTTCATAACGTCGTCCACGAATCCCACAAGACCAAATCCGATGGCCGCCAAAAGAACTAGCCATACATAAGAGTTCGCTAGATCAGCCCAAAGGAGAGTAGAAATAATTAACGTCGACAAAATAAGCAGTCCACCCATTGTTGGAGTTCCAGACTTAACAATATGACTTTGAGGACCGTCATCTCGAATTTTTTCTCCTACCTGAAAGACCCTAAGCATGCGAATCATTACCCCCCCCATGAGCATACTGAATATCAAAGCCGTGATCCCTGAATAGGCTGACCGAAAAGTGATATACCGGAATACATTCAAAAATGAATAATCAGAACTCAGTGGATAAAAAATGTGATACAGCATGACTCAATGAACCCTTTCAATGGTTGACTGGTTTAGTAGGCGACAAAACCTTCAATAACTTCTTCCATTCTTGACCCGCGCGAACCCTTGACCAACAGACAATCTCCGGGACGAACGTATTTTTTTAAAAATGCCACTGCGCATTTATGATCTAAAGCAGTAGCGGTCTGTTTTTTATTCATACCAGAAGCTACTGCACTTTTAGCAACATGAGCCGAAAGCTCACCAACAACAACAAGATAGTCGACGGAATATTTTGCAATATCCGCCCCAAGTCTCACATGAGCAAATTCCGCCAAGTCTCCCAACTCAAGCATATCCCCCACGACGAAAAACCGGCGCCCTTCGCATCTATAGCCAGTCAAAGTTTTCAGAGCTTCTTGCATTGACCTTGGATTTGCATTGTAAGCGTCGTTTATGATCGTTGCCCCTTCATGCTCGGTAACCTCATATCTATTAGGTAACAACTTAACGCTTCTTAGCCCATCCTGAATATCGCCTGGCCCCATTCCCAAAGAACAACTTGTAGCTATCGCGGCTAGAGCGTTATAAATATTACATTCACCTAAAAACGGAAGACTTACTGGAACATTTTTATCAAAAAAATGGACGTACAAACTGAATCCCTCCCGACCACCCATTGAACGGATATCCTCGGCCTTAATGTCGGCTTCATTATGAATGCCATAAGTGACCACCTTCGCTCGCACGGATTTTGCCAACTCCAACACTAATGGATCGTCGGCATTTACTATTGCGGTTCCCTGCTCACTTAACGAGTCGTAAAGCTCTCCCTTTGCAGCCTGAACTTTTTTCAGTGTTTTCAAGTGAACCAAATGACCCTCGGTAATATTAGTGAGTACTCCATTTGCGGTTGCGCTATTTCCGCAAGACGCTTAATCTCTCCTGCCGCACTCATTCCCATTTCTAAAATGGCAACCTCATCTTCTTTTGAAAGATGAAAAAGATTAAGGGGCAACCCAATGTGATTATTCAGATTTCCTTTTGTCTTGATTGTTTTTAATCTTTTTTCTGTTATCGCAGCTGTCATTTCTTTTGTTGTAGACTTTCCATTTGTTCCGGTTATACCAACAACCCGCACAGGCATTTCCCCTCTATGGAAACGAGCTAATTCTTGCAAAGCCTCTAGCGTGTCATCGACGCGAACAACTACAGGCGCCCCCTCTCTTCTAGAAACCTCGTTGCTTCTATTCGAAAGGATAATCGCAGCCGCTTTTTTATTTTGAGCTTCTTCAATAAAATCATGACCATCCAACCTATCTCCACGGATACAAACAAACAGCTCGTCTTTTTTTAGAGTTCGCGAATCTATAGACACACCTCGGAAAACTTTTGTTGCGACTCCAGAAACAAGCTCCCCACCTATAGCCTTCAAACACTCCTCAATCTTCATTTCAATCACCTTACAACACTCCCCTCGCTGCCTCTTCGGCAATCTCTCGATCATCAAAGTGAATCACATCTGTTTTTAAAACTTGGTAATCCTCATGCCCTTTACCCGCTATCATGATTAGATCTCCAGGCTGGGCCTTCCGGACGGCAAACTGGATCGCCTCTTTTCTATCAACGACAACCTCGTAATCTTTACCCTGACACGTCGAGGAAGGAATACCTTCAAGAATGTCATCTACAATACGTTGTGGGTCTTCTGTTCGAGGATTATCTGAAGTGACAATAGTAAATTCACTTTCTTCTATTGCTACACGACCCATTGTTTTCCGCTTTCCTCGATCACGGTCGCCACCGCATCCAAATACAGTGATGACACGACCAGGAGTAAATGATTTCGCAGCTTGAAGCACGTTACGAAGCGCGTCATCCGTATGCGCATAATCAACAATAATAGAAAAATTCTGACGACAAGGAACCTTTTCAAAGCGACCGGGGATATGGTTAACGGAACATAATCCCTTAGCAATTTGGTCCAACGAAAGACCTTGGTGGAGTGCTCCCGCCGCCGCCGATATCAAATTGTATATATTGTGAATCCCTAACAAGTGAGTTCGTATTTCACAGGAACCAGATGGGGTCTTTAGAGTAAAGCAACTGCCGGCATCGGATAAACTACAATCTTCTGCCATCACATCAGCTTTTTTTTCAATACCGATACTCAACAAGTTTTTTGAAAATTCGTTAGCAATTTCACGACCAACCGAATCGTCTGTATTAACCACGGTTTTTTCTACCTGGTTATCACGAAACAACCCTTTCTTTGCTTCCTTGTACCTATCTATCGTTCCATGAAAATCTAGATGATCGCGAGTCAAATTAGTAAAGATACCAACGGAGAAATGCATTCCAAAAACTCTTTTAAGAACCAGCGAGTGAGACGAAATCTCAAGAAAGCACTGACGAATTTTTCGCCCAGTCATTTCATGGAGCATTCGATTGATATCTAAAGACTCAGGAGTGGTTGTTGACGCCTCAAGATTCGTATCTCCATAGCGGTGGCGAATCGTTCCTATTACTCCTGATTGCTGCCCTCTAACCTTATAGATCGAGTCTAAAATATACGTGACCGTTGTTTTTCCATTTGTTCCCGTGACACCATAGACGTCCATTCGATCAGATGGTCGATCATAAAACTCTGCCCCAACCCAAGCTAAAGCACTTCTACAGTCTTTTACACAAATCGCAGCCACCTTACGTTGATCAAGATTTAAACTCGACAATTCTTCAATAGGTGTTTCTGTAATAAACGCTGACGCTCCGCGAGCGATGGCATCATTGACAAACTTAAAACCATCCTGCTTAAATCCGCGAATGGCTACAAAAAGTCCTCCATCTTCGACCTCACGAGAGTCAAAAGCGATCGAAGAAATTTCCTGACTCAACGCTCCCTCGACACCTCTCACAGGGAATCCTTGAATCAAAGCTGATAGTTTTCGACCTGACAATTTACTCATTTTATAAATATTATTTTTCGCGAAACTTAAATCCATTTGAATTGGTTTAAAGAAACTAGACTCGCTCTCCATTCTCAAACACCTCATCACGCTCGGTCCAAAATATAAACACGCTGATCATTTGATGGCACGTTTAGATAACGCAAAGTCTCCCTTCCAATATTTTTGAAAACCGGCGCGGCAACCGAACCACCCCAATGGACCCCCTTAGGCTCATCAACCATGACCAAAATAGCTATTTTCGCAGCGTCCGCAGGAACAAAACCAACAAAAGACGAAACATAAGCTGTGGTTGAGTAACCACCCGTTTCGCGGTCATATTTTTGCGCTGTCCCAGTTTTCCCCGCGACTTCATAGCCTTTAATAGCAGCCTCTCCCCCTGTTCCTGTTTTAACAGAATGTTTCATAATCTCTACCACTTGCCTGCTAGTTTGAATCGAGACAACTCTCCTAACGGCCTTTGGTTTAAAGCGCTTAGTAACACTTCCATTTTTTATAATTGCGTGTGTGACACGCGGAACCATAAGAGTCCCACCATTGGCGATTGCGCTGACAGCGCTTATCATTTGAAGTGGCGTCACACTAATTTCGTGACCAAACGAAATAGACGCTAGAGACCTTTCATCCCAAGCCGCCAATTCCTTAAACCGACCCGCAGCCTCACCAGGCAGAGCCACCCCTGTTTTTTGCCCGAAGCCAAATTTTTTGATGTAACCGTAAAAAGATCTTTTCCCAAGTTGCTGAGCAACCTTGACAGAACCAATATTGCTAGACTTAGAGATGACGTCCTGCAATGTTAGCCATCCAAATTTATGATTAGCGGCTTCCCCGATCTTCTTACCACCAATGTCAAATTCTCCATTTTCGCAGAAGAAAAGGTCATGAGGCCTCGCTACTCCTGCATCAATGGCAGCGGCAGCTAAAATTGGCTTAAAAATTGACCCCGGTTCATACGAGTTTGACACCGCACCATTAATCCACCTTTTAGGTTTGTAAGCAGAATAGTTGTTCGGGTTGTACTGAGGCATATTGGCGATCGCATATACCTCACCTGTATTTGGGTTCATAACAATTGCCACCCCTGACTTAGCCTGATATTTTTTCACCTGTTTATTCAAATGATGCTCAGCGAAAAACTGAATCACCTCGTCAATAGCCAAAATCATACCTTGGTTTTCCGTGACCTCTCCATTAACCCTCCCGTTGAATTGCACCAGTTTTCCTCGAGCGTCTTTTTTCATCACCGTTTTAACAATATTTCCTTTTAGCGTTGCATCGTATTGGTGTTCGATTCCAGCTAAACCCTGGTTGTCTATTCCGGTAAACCCTATGACACCAGAAGCCAACTTGATTTGATATTCCTCCGAAGTTTCCTGATTTCTATTGGCCGACGAGTTCGGGTATCGGCTTTAGATTTCCGTGGGCATCCTTTACCTCGATTCCGTACTTTTTCATCGCTTTGGCCGACTGGCCGACCGGATTCGTATATTCGATAAGAGCTGCTTTGTAGAAATTTCTTGATTGTAAAATATCGCCTAAA
>JBGTUV010000049.1:0-7576 GCA_041938985.1 Candidatus Nitromaritima sp.
AGGTCCGGGTGGAAGTCCTTTATAGCGATATGTGTTATAGGGCGAATCTATATCAAGGTCCTTTTTACGTATATTTCCATCAAATTCTTCAATGGCGTAGATAACGGTAGGATCAGTCTGTAGGCGCATGTTTTTACGAAGGCGGTTGTGAAATACCGAGGAGATATGTTTTCGTTCATCATTCATTCCGGTTTCCTTTTCGATCAAGGATGCCAGGGTGATAACTTCGTGTAGGGACATGTCTGAGTTTTGGAGTTGCTCGAGTATTTTCTGGTTTGCTATCTGTTGCTGGAAAGTGTTTAGCATGGTCTGAATAATCTTTTGTTCAGTGGTGTGTTTGCTGAAGTGATACGTCTCAGGAAAGAGATAACCTTCTAACGAGCCAGAAGTTATATTTAGTGTTTTTATAAGATCCTTGTTTCTACTTTCTTTGATGAATTTTTCTTTATCTATTGATACTTTTTTAGCAAGTAGTTCCGCGATTTCTATAATACGGTAGCCTTCGGGGATGGTGATCGGATGTAGGACAGTTTTCCCACTGGTGATAGCCTTAAGTATGTCTATGGGAAGCATGGATTGATTTAGCTCATATTCTCCTACTTGGATGTGGGTCTGTTTTTTGCGAATACTAGCAAGCAAGCGAAACGCACTGGCATTCTTGATTAGATTATGGTCTTTAAGGTCATCAGATATTTGTTTTAGAGTTGCGCCCGGTGGGATGCTTATGGGTATGGCCTGTGTACTTTCTCCTGCAGGATTTGATATCTGGTAATAAAAGAATCCTGAGAGGACCCAGATAAATAAGATCAACCCTACAAATAGAGGGAAAAGATTGGGTTTGATTGGTGACTTCATGGGTTGAGTCAGTCAGTTCTTGTTTTAAGAGTTGCTATTTTGAAACTGGTTTGTTGAGTTTTAATCTTTAAAGTCTTTTAATTTTGAAAGAAAGCGGTCGTTTTCACTTTTCGTGCCCACGGTGACACGCAGGCAGTTATTCAGTTTTGGATGCGAACTTAGATTGCGGACTAAGATTCCATTTTTGCTAAGGTATGTGAATATATTATTGGCTGATTTTTCTGTTTTAAATAAAATAAAATTCGAATCAGACGGGAATGCGGTTACTGATTCAATTTTATGAAGCTCGCCTAATAACCGGTGACGTTCATCAAGAATGGAATCAATCTGCGTTTGGACCGCTTCAAAGTTTGTTATTAAGTGCTCAGCGAAAGCTTGAGATATGGTGTTTGAATTATAGGGTAACCGAACCTTGTTGATTTCACTGATGACCAGCGGGTCAGCCACGCCAAACCCCACACGCAGGGCAGCCAGTCCAATTTTCGATAGACTCCTTAACACAACCAGGTTGTTGTGTTCTCTGATTTGATTGACAAAGCTTTTTCTAGAGAAGTCGTGATAGGCTTCGTCAATCACGACTATGCCTTGAAAACTCTCAATGACTTTCTGCACTTGGGTGTCGGAAAAACAATTTCCCGTAGGGTTGTTGGGATAGCTTAGAAAAATTATTTTTGAATTATTTTCTTCGGCTGATTGTAAAATCACATCTGCACTAAAATCCCAGTGACTATCAAGAGAAATGCGAACTGATTTAATTCCGAGGCTTTGCGCTATGATGGAATACATGGCAAAGGTTGGGTCGGGAAATGCAATAGTATCCCCTTCTTGGCAAAAGACTTGAAGAAGAAATAGGATAATTTCGTCAGAACCATTCCCAATAACCAGGTGTTTGGTTTCTATGCCTAACCGGTCTGCAATAGAATCTTTAAGGGCTCTGCTATCTGGGTCTGGATACCTGTTTAATTGTAGTTTTTGGAACGATGTTGAAAATAGCTCGAGCAGCTCTTTTGAAGGAGGAAATGGGTTTTCATTTGCGTGTAATTTTATTTCACAGTCGGTACTTTCAACATGGTAAGGCTTTAGCGAAAGAACGTTTCCCTGGATCAGTTTCATTAGTTCCACGCTGGACATCAGGTGTGTGCCTCATCATTTATTAAATTGTCGAGGTCGGGAGAAGATGGTTTGTAATGTTCTTTTCGGAAATGCTCCGCCGTAATAATTGAAAGGAGATGGTCGGTGGTTTCTTCTGCGTCGACATTGGTCAATATGTAATCATAAAGAGGCGATAGTTGCATTTCTTTTCCACTTATTTTTAGACGCTCCTGAATTATGCTGGCAGACTCGGTTTCTCGATTTTTTAGTCTGGTCTCTAAAACTTCTAACGATGGTGGCATCATGAAAATAAAAACAGCTTTATAGTGAATGGCTCGTAAAGACTGTGCCCCTTGAACGTCCAGTTCAATTAATACATCATCCCCATTAAGGTGGTGGCGATCCACAGACTCGAATGCCGTTCCATAGTAGTTTTTAAAAACTTTTGCCCATTCAAGAAATTCCCCGCGCTCTATTTTTTCTTCAAATTCTTTTTTAGAAGTAAAATGATAGTCAGTTCCTTCCACTTCGCCGTTACGAGGTTCCCGTGTGGTGTGGGAGATGCTGAATTTGAGATCAGGAAGTTTCTGTGTTAGCAATTTACAGATTGTGGTTTTTCCGGTTCCTGATGGCGCTGAGAGAATAAATATTATTCCGTTTGACTGCATGACTCAGGTTCTCTTGTCGAATTCCAATTTGTTATTGATGGGATTATACTTTTCTTCGGTTTGTTGGGAACAATTGTAATTTCTTATTCGATGTTGGCTAATTGCTCGCGTATTTTTTCTAGGCAACTTTTCATCTCTATCACTGCCTTGGAAACTTCGAGATCAATAGTTTTAGAGCCCATTGTGTTTACCTCTCTATTGATTTCCTGAGTCAGAAACTCCAGTTTGCGCCCTTGTGGTTCATGAGAGGCAACTAATTTATTGAATTGATCTAAGTGGCTTTCGAGTCGAACAAGTTCTTCTGTGACATCGCAACGATCTGCTAATAAGGCTGATTCTTGAGCAATACGAGCTGGGTCAATTTCAATGCCAGTAGTTAGGGTCTTTATTTTTTCTTTTAGTTTTTCTTGGAATTGCTGAACAGTAATGGACTGTTTTGTTGAAATTGATTTCCCTAGTGCTTCAATGCTGCTTATTTGATTTAGAATATCTTTTTCCAGGTTGCCCCCTTCCTCTTCTCTCATTTTAATAAGATCATTAAGCGTTTTTTCGACTGTTTGCATTACTATTTCTTCATAAGAGTCTTCAACTTTCTTAATTTCAGGTTTAACGACATCCCTTTGGGCTAAAATCGTATTAATATCAATTTCTCCTTTTAGTCCCAAGTCCCCCTGAATTTTTTTAAAAGCATTTAAGTATTCAGTAGCCAGAGAAAGGTTGGCGGTGACTTCAAGGTCAGTTTCGGAAGCACTATTTTTCCCTACAGCGATGCTAATATCAAATGAACCTCGTGCGCATCTGGATTTCACCATTTTCTTTAACGGTAGTTCAAGGGTGGCAAGTGACTTTGGTAGGCGGACATTGATGTCGATAAATCGGTTGTTTGTTGACCGAATTTCTACCTTGCAGGTGAGGTCTTCGTTTTGATTTTCATGTCTGGAAAACCCAGTCATACTTTTAAGCATAAGTATCAATCAGGCTTTCTTAACAACTATTTTAAAGTGTCCATTAATTTTTTCCATGGAAAGCACTTCGTGCCCATCGTTTTTAATGCTTCTAGGAACATTTTTTTCTGGTTCACCTAGATCTAGTAGAACCTCAAGACTATCTCCGGATGACATCGTCTCCAGTTTTAGTTTTGTTTTAACGTAGTTGAATGGGCATTTGACTCCTAGCAGATCAATTTTTTGGAAAGATGGGCTAGTGTCTCCTTTTTTCTCATCACCGCCAACACGTATTCTTAAAGATTTGTCGGATTGCATTTTGTTGTTAACTTCCCGGCACTCTTCAGCAAGATCACCAGAGTTTTGCACCCACCATGAAACGACATCTTTGTTTGCTGACGAGTTTTCTTTTTCATAGCGTTCGCCCATTTCAGCAAATTTTCCTGATACAATCTCCATATCAATGATGAGTGAGTGAAACTTTCTAATACATTCTAGGTCATCATTAAAATCCATTCCTTCTGTAACCAGCAAAGCTCTTGCAGAGGCAACGGTTGAGCGTTTTGCATGATCCATCGCTTGAGAGTATTCTTTTTTCTCAAAGGCTAGTTTGCTTTGAAAATGAGCACGTTCAGCTTCGGATAAACGATCTGTTATCATGTCTGTGACAGCTCCTGCACATTCTCCTTGACCGCGGTCTTCCAAGCTAAATTTTTCTTCAGATCCGAAATCTATATATGAATGAGGAGCTTCTTCAACTTGCGGTAATTCTCTTAGCGGGTTGAGTAGTTCTCGAAAGAAATCCTTCCCTTTCCTATCAAAAAATTCTCCGAAAGATTCATTAGCGAGTTTGTCACTTTTGAAGGAGTCTATAACTTGCCTAGTTGCCTGGGGTGCGTTTTTCGCTGGAATTTTAATTACTGAAGTACCAAAGACAACTTTATCCTCATCAATTCTACCACCCAACAATATTTCGTAATGTGGGGCGAGAACTCCATTTAACTTTTTGGCTCCGCCATGAAATCCTATAGACGCGATATGGTGCTGACCACATGAGTTAGGACATCCACTTGCCTTAATGGATATATGGTCTAATTCTTTGGAATGAGGAAATCCATTTTCCATTTCTTCATTTAAGTGTTTCACCAATCCTCGTGACGCCGTTATACCTAAGTTGCAGGTTTCTGACCCTGGGCAGCAGGTAATATCTCGAATTTCTTCAGTGCCTGCCCTGTGTAAACCAATTTTTTGTAGCTCTAGGTAAAATGTGCTTAGGGCTTCATTTTTCACCCATGGAATCATCATGTTCTGATTTACTGTATTTACGATAATTCCTCCAGCGAGGCTAGAAGCCATATTAGCAACGGTTCGCGCCTTATCACTAGTTATATCGCCCAAAGCCAACTTAATTTGCACATTTAAATAACCGCTTTGCTTCTGTTCGCAGGTATTCCTGTTTTTCCACGTTTGAAATTCTGGGTCTGAGTTAAATTCGTCGTTAATCTCAAATTCGAGATTATTGGGAACAAACTCTTCTTTTGGAATCTCTATAGGAGGGAAGGTTTTATTTGCCAGCGCAGCAAATTCTTCCTCATAAAGTTCTTTTATTTTATCCAAGCCTAGTTTATCAAGGACATATTTAAATCTAGCCTTATTGCGGTTTTTCTTGTCACCATATTTGTCAAATACCTGAACAATTGCCTCGCACATACGAAGCAAGTCTGCTGTTGGGAGAAAATCAGTCAAGGGCTTTGCCCCATGGGGAAAAGACCCGAGTCCACCGCCAATTAACACCTTGAAACCCCGAATTTCTCTCCCACTCTCATTTTTTATTTGAGCATTAAGTCCTATGTCGTGAATTGGGGCAAGTCCGCAGCCAGAACAGCCACCAAAGCTAATTTTGAATTTTCTTGGTAGATTTTGTGTTACAGCATGACGAAGTAAATAACTTGTAACTGCTTTACCGTAGGGAGCTACGTCAAATACTTCCTCTTTACAAGTACCCGCTTTATGACAGGCAGTAACATTTCGCACAGTATTGCCGCAGGCTTCCCGCGTGGTAAGACCATAGTCTGCCAAGTCCTGTAATCCTTTAGAAACATCCTCCAATTTTACGAAATGAAACTGGAAATCTTGCCGGGTGGTCACATGCAGAATTCCATTAGAGTATTTGTCGGCAAAATCAGAAAGGCATAGCAGTTGCTCTGTTGTCATTCGACCAGTGGAAAGTTTTGTCCTGACCATTTGAACATCATCCTGACGTTGACCATAAATTCCTTGTTGCAGGCGAAACCGTTTAAAATCTTCGGGGTCTACCTTTCCGCGATTCAATCGCTCCACCTCGGCTGTAAACTCTTCAATCTCCCTTTTTACTTCGGGAGGTATATTTAAAGTGCTTGTATCCATCACGAACCTCTTTAATTACAAAGGGTATTTGGAAGTACCCATTTTTATTACTAAGTTTGATTTAATGAAACGGTTACGACAGAGATGGTTGATCTCAGACCATCAACTAAATTTGTCCTAAAATTAAGTATCATTATATTAGTATAAAAAACAAGATTATACCCTAATAAATTAAATTTTTTGGGATGGTGGCGTAGAAAAGGTTTATTTTTATGACAAATTTTAATTAAGTCAAGGTAAGGTGATTTCATAGTATCTTTTAAAACATTGTATTTGAAATACTAATTTTGATTACTTGATAACTGGGTGTGTTATTACCAAATGGCTTCTTTATTGATTTACATTAATTTTTTCGTTTTTCTGGCGATTTTCATCATTGCCCTGGCCCGTAATTCTAATTTTAATACCATTCTTGTCGGTCTTACGTATTTGGCACCCTTGGTTCCGTTTGGGCTCCATTCCGAAAATATGGAGAGGTTTTTGCTTGTTTCTTACTTCAATCTAATTTTTGGTCTTATTGAAATTATTGTTTTTGTTATAACGGTCAAGCCTGGGGATACGCCGTTTGACAAAGAGCATCTTAAACAATTATTTGGCCATACTTTGCCAATTGTAGTTGCATTACTTGGCTTGTCATTTTTAGGCCGCTCGACGGAATTTCCTGTGTCGGCAATGGAATTGGGAGTCATCATTGCTCTTTTTGTGTTGGGTTCTATTATGCGGATTATAGCCATTTGTCAAATTGGAGCCGCCGCATTCAAATTTGATATTGTTTTTCGCGAGAAACAAAAATTAAAAACCGATCAGTTGTATGGTTTAATGCGACACCCCTCCTACACGGCAATGATGATTGTTGTTGTTTCTTTCGCTGCGATCACTCATTCTCTTTTTTTTGGAGTTCTTGGAGTTTTGTCTGCCTGGATAGGTTTTCAGTACAGGATTTATCATGAAGAGAGAGGGCTAGCAGAACAGTATGGAGAGGAATACGAGGTTTTTCGTTCTAGTACAGGGATGTGGATTCCCTACTTTAAATAAATAAAATTATGAACTATTGCGGAAGTCAATATAGTGAGTGATTCCTAAAACCAACAAGATATAACCGTAACTGGCTATATAAAATATAGCCTTGCTAGGGGCGAAATTCTCAAACTTTTCGTTGTTAGAGAGAGTGAGATTTTTTAATCTAAAGTAATTGGCCACAAGCATAACAAAAAAAAGAATGAGCGGGTTATAGTTCAAGATGCTCATCAACCCTGAAGTAACAAAAGCGAGCCCCCACATGATTGGAATTTTGATCCAACGGTTTTTTGTGAGGTCATCAATTACATTAAGGGCAGCTACGTAGCCAACAAGATAAAATAGAAACGTAAGTCCAAGCCAGACAAAAAAGCCTACTATTTCTCTGCCGCCTGTAATGTCGTCGAGCCCAAGAATCATGTGGTTAAGGGTAGCATCCGTTTTAGCCAAGAACAATAGCGCCAACTAACTCAGCCTATGAAGTCTTACGATATAGTTATCATTGGAGGAGGGCCAGCTGGGGCCTCGGCAGCCTTGTTTCTTGAAAAAAAGGGGTACCGTATTGCCTTGCTTGATCAAGCTGTGTTTCCCCGC